>JBMSGX010000073.1:0-9837 GCA_049416285.1 Crocinitomicaceae bacterium
AGACTTCGGTCAACCACTTACAATATAGAACCGCACCCTCTTTTGAGATATTCACCACAGGATAGTTTCGATAGGCAGGATGATCATCATAATGCAAAGCCATGGGATTCATATATGCTTTTGAAAAAGTTGTATTCCATTTAATAGTATCAACTCTTGCTTTCTCCAATTCTTCCAGCCTGTCATGGTTTTTTAAGTACGTTAAAAACTCTAGATACTGGATGTTTGTGATCTCATTCGTGCTCATATAAAAAGCCTGAACAGATACAGTATCCCCATCAACAACAGCATTCCCACTTGGGACAAATTCGCAGAATCCTTTGAGGACTTTTAAAGCTGCTTTTGCACTTGGTTTTGGTTTACTGGATACCGATGTCAAAAATACAGCCGAAGCTGCAAAAAGTAGATAAGTAATTCTCATGTTAAAGGTTTTCGTTCTCAGTTTATGCAACGCAATCCTTCCGGGATTGTTACAACGTATTAATAACATTCCGATAGAATCGCTACTTTTGAAACTCCATGAAGCATTACTTAAAAAAATACCTGAAGTATTATAAAGTTAAGGGTCGATTTGATCCACATATGCGCATGGAACAACTTTCGTTGAAGAAAAGATACCAAAGCCTACCTAAGGAATTATTGCCCAATATTTCCTCGACTGGATTCAAGTGTTTTTCACAGTTTGAAGAAGATGGGAAATTGTTGTTCTTGTTCTCTTTGCTGGGAATGGAAAACAAGACTTTTGTGGAGTTTGGTTCTGATGACGGTATTAACAGCAACAGTGCAAATCTCTACTTCAACCATGAGTTCAACGGTTTATTTCTAGACGGAAACAGTAAAGCCATCGAGCGTGGCAGATACTTCTTCAACAAGCATCGAAACCTAACCGGTGAGCCACCTGTATTCAAAGAAGGCATGATCACCGCAGAAAACATCAACGAGCTAATTAAATCGGGCGGAATGGAAGGTGAGATCGGCCTACTTTCTATTGATATTGATGGAAACGATTACTGGGTTTGGAAGGCGATAGATGTGGTGAACCCGCAAGTTGTGATCATTGAAACGCACAATGAATTCGGACTGAACGATATTATCGTTCCTTATGACCCGAATTATTTCTATCCGGGAAAACATCCTGACTACCATGGTGCCTCGCCAATTGCAATGACAAAACTTGCTAAGCACAAAGGGTACCGTCTGGTTGGATCCAATGATCTTGGTTTCAATTTCATTTATTTGAGAAATGATCTATTGACAGATGTTATCCCTGAAGTGAATGTAGATACATTGCTTACACACCCTTCCAACGAAGAGGCTCAAGCCAGATTCATGGCGATCAAAGACTGGGAATATACGTCAGAAGAGTTCTAGCTTAGCGCATTGAGGTGCTCCCAAAATTCAGGATAACTCTTATTTACAGCTTCCGCACCTTCAATGATAATACCTTCTTTGATAAGTGTTCCCGCGATCGCGAAAGCCATTGCTATACGATGATCGTTGTGCGAATCGATGATGGCAGAATGCACTGTTCCTCCTCCATGGATCAGCATGTAATCTTCTTTCAATTCAACAAGCACTCCCAATTTTTGAAGTTCTGATTTGATGACAGTTGCGCGATCGCTTTCTTTATTCGCGAGACGACTGACACCTTTCACTCTTGAAACGCCGTCCGTAAAGGCCGCATAAATTGCAAGAGCCGGAAATAAGTCCGGACAATGGGTAGCATCAAAATCTAACGGTGACCTACCCTGACCATCTACTCGCACCGAACGGTCGTTCAGATCTATCGAACAACCTGACTCATATAATGCTCTTATCAGTGCGCGGTCGGCTTGATAACTGTTCGGATATAATCCGTTCACTTCAATTTTATGACCTAAAGCTCCAGCAACTAACCAATATGATGCTGCACTCCAATCTGCCTCTGTTTGATAATCCGTTACCTTATAAGTTTGATTTCCCGGAATGGCGTATTTCTTATGATCATCGTTCGCAACGCTTACGCCAAATTTTCTGAGTGTATCCAACGTCATATTCACATATGGTATGCTTTTCAGATCATTGACACGCAGTACTGTTTCTTTATTACCTCCAAAAGGAAGTCCAATCAGTAAACCCGACAAAAACTGTGACGACATCGATCCATCTACACGCAAGGTTTTTTGTGTCAGATGACCGCTTAACTTGAACGGTGGTTTACCATTATTAGATGTGATCTCTATTCCATTTTCAGAGAGAAAATCCACAATGAATTGCTGGTCTCGTTCAAGTAAAGAACCTTGTGCATTAATTTCAAAATCTCCCCCAATTGAAGCTAGAACTGCTAGCAACATTCGGATCCCTAATCCACTTTCTCCGGCATTAAAAACACCTTCTGTAGGCAAGACCTTAGAGCCCGTGATCAATACATCATTTCCATCTTGACTGACCGTTGCACCAAGCTGCTTTGCGTTACTCAACATCGCCTTGACATCGGCACTGACTCCTGGATTCTTTACTCGAGAAATTCCATTCGTGAATACTGCTGCTAGAATCGCACGCTGTGCGTCACTTTTCGAGGCAGGTACGTGAACCTTACCTTTTCTTTGGCCGGATCTAATTTTTTCGATCATCCTTTTTTAATTGGTCCGGGTTCATCACAGCGGTCTGATGGCGGATCGATTCCTGGTGAATGGCATCCATGACTTGACGCACAAATTTTCTCGTGAGGTTGTAGTCTTCCGACTTATCTAGTCTCTTATTGATGATATTATTCCAATGCTCCTGTTGAAGGATCGTGATATTATTTTCACGCTTTAATTGTCCAACAACATCGCTGTATTGCATCCGCTTCTTCAAAAGATCAAACATTCTGTCATCCAGGTCCGCAACCTTAGCTCTGATCTCTTCGATATCCTCTACTACATCATTTGAAAGCTCCTGTGAACGTAAAATCAAATTTCGTGTGATGTATTTTAATCCTTCAGGAGTTACTTGTTGCGCAGGATCCGACCATGCATCATCCGGTGTTGGATGTGTTTCGATCATCAATCCTTCAAAGTTCAGGTCCATCGCCTTTTGTGACACTTCAAAAAGCAGGTCTCTTTTACCCGCAATATGACTCGGGTCACAGATCATTGGTGTGTCAGGACGATGCTCCTTCAAAGCGATCGGTATCTCCCAGTTTGGCACGTTTCGGTATTTCGGGTGATCATACACAGAGAATCCCCGGTGTATTCCTGCAAGATCGGTTACTCCAACATTCTCAAATCGTTCGAAAGCACCTAACCATAAGCTAAGGTCGGGGTTTACTGGATTTTTGATCATCACGGAAATATCTACTCCTCGCAATGCTTCAGCAATCTCCTGAACCGTAAATGGATTCACAGTAGTTCGAGCACCGATCCACAATACATCTACTCCATATTTCAGGGCTGTTTCTACATGCTTCGCATTGGCAACTTCTGTGGTTGTTGGAATACCAGTTTCCTTTCCGGCAGTAACAAGCCATGGCAGTGCAACCTCACCCAATCCTTCAAAGCTATTCGGACGCGTTCGCGGTTTCCAAATTCCGGCTCTGATCAAATTTACATTTCCCATTTCGGCAATTCTCTTCGCCGTTGAGACCAACTGTTCTTCTGATTCTGCACTGCAAGGTCCTGCTATCAAGAAAGGACGCTTACTGTTTTGTATACTCTTCACTAATTCCATCTACGTTCTAATTTATCCATTTTCAAACAAAAAGCCCGAATCGGATTCCGAATCGGGCTTTATATATATTCATAACGACCTCGGAACCTTCATTCTTGAAGCTCCCACTGCCATGTTCTATTTGAAATTTGGACTAACACTTTTACAAAGGGAAATATTTTTTTTCAATTATCACTTGTTTCGTTCAAAATAATTTTTGAAGATTTGTAGCTCATGAACAGAAAAGTACAAAATACAAATTGGTGGTGGCAGTCAACTTACAGTTGGTGTGCCTGGCGTTAATTTGATTTTGAATTCATAGATTTTAATCGGCTTGTCACATCTGACAAGCCGATTTTTTTTACCCAAAAACTTAATAATGAAAATTTACTCAAAGCGATCCGGCTTTAATGCGGATCTACATACACCGGTAGAGATCTACCTACGCGTTCGGAACAGCTACCGAAAAACATGTCTTATGGAAAGTAACGATTTCCATTCTCGAGAAGACAGCAAATCATTTATTGGACTTGATCCACTTGTAGAACTTATCCAGATTCAAGATGAGCTCACTGTCCGAAAAGGTTCTGAAACAAGAACCCGTCACTTACCTCAAAAGACTATAAGTACTGAATTTCAAAAAGTACTGGATGAATATTCGTTTGAAGATGAGACCGACTTCAATGGATTTTTTGGTCGCATAGGATTCGAGATAACCGGGGTTGAAGAAACAGGAAACTCAACAAGTGAATCGGCTCGTTTACCGTTGCTTCAACTATTCCTTTATCGATATGTGATCGTGCTGGATCATTTCACAAATGAGGGATACCTCATTGAAAACAGTCTAGACCAAACATTTGAAGGTAAAACACTTGAGCAGATCTTAGATGCACATACAGGAACACAGGTGCCATTCGAATTACTAGGAAAGGAAAATGCCCAGTATACCGATCAGGAATTCCTGCAAATGGTAAACAAATCGATCGACCACTGCAAGCGTGGAGATGTATTTCAATTGGTGATTTCCAATGAGTTCAAACAGCAATATTGCGGTGATGATTTTGAAGTGTACAGAGCGTTGCGAAGAACAAGCCCTTCTCCTTATCTCTTCTATTTCGATTTTGAATCCTACCGCTTATTCGGTTCTTCACCTGAAGCACAGTTGGTAGTAAGTAATGGTAAATGCGAGATTCATCCTATCGCAGGGACGGTGCCAAAAACAGGTGTAGAAGCAACCGATAACATCCAGTTAGAATTCCTGATCTCAGATGAAAAAGAAAATGCAGAACATACGATGCTGGTAGACCTTGCGCGCAATGACCTGAGTAGACTTTGTTCAAATGTTCGGGTAGAACGATTCAAACAAGTGCAACACTTTAGTCACGTGATCCACCTTGTTTCGAAGGTGACCGGACAGCTGAATGAAGCAAATAATTTCGCGACGCTCTGTTCTACTTTTCCGGCTGGAACACTTTCAGGAACACCTAAACCCAAAGCCTTGGAACTTATTCATAAAATAGAAACAAGAACGCGCGATTACTATGGAGGTGCAATAGGTATGATCACACCCAATAATGCGCTAAACATGTGTATTGTGATCAGAAGTATTATGTCCATGGACAACACCTTACACTACCGTGCAGGAGCAGGAGTCGTGATCGACTCAACACCTGAACGAGAAGTACAGGAAGTACACCATAAGCTTAATTCTGTACGCAAAGCCATTATGAAGGCAGAAAATGAAAATCAACCTATTAAACAAGTCAGTTATGCGTATCACAGTCATTGATAATTTCGATTCGTTCGTATTCAACATTGTGAGGTATTTGAGAGAAATTCCTGAGGTGGAAGTGGAAGTCTACAGAAACGATCTTTCTGATCTGACTGCACTTGAGAAGACCGATGGAATACTCCTATCACCTGGTCCCGGAATCCCGCTAGAAGCAGGGAAATTAATGGAGGTCATCGAAAAGTATCACGATAAAAAGCCGATGCTTGGAGTATGTCTCGGTCATCAGGCGCTGGGTGAGTTTTTCGGAGCTAAGATGAAACAAGAGGACAAACCAGTTCACGGTAAACCAGATGATATCATTGTTCAAGATCACAGCTCCATTTTTCGATCACTTGGACATCTGGAAACTGTAGGACGCTATCACAGCTGGAGTTTATCCAAGTTGCCTGATACTTTGATCTGTACCTCCGAAACTCAAGAGGGAACAGTGATGAGCTTCAAGCACAGTTCTCATCCGATAGAAGGAGTCCAATTCCATCCGGAATCGATCTTAACTCCCAACGGTAGAACGATGATCAACAACTGGATACAAACATTAAAAACAGCAAAATGAAAAACTTACTCAATAAGATCATACATCATCAACCACTTCAAACAGAAGAGGCTTATGACCTTCTGCATGCCATAGACACAGAAACTGTTGATGATATATTTGTCGCCGCAATATTGACGGGTATCCAAATGCGTGGATTGCATTTAAATGAGCTCGTCGGTTTTCGGAAAGCGCTTTTAGAACTATGTGTTATACCGGAGATTGACGGCTCGGATGCAATTGACCTGTGCGGTACAGGTGGAGATGGCAAAAACACATTTAACATTTCAACTACAACAGCTTTTGTGGTCTCTTCAATGGGATATAAAGTTATAAAGCACGGAAATTACGGTGTTAGTTCAATGTGCGGAAGCTCAAACGTTTTGGAAGAGTTGGGTTATGAGTTCACCAATGATTCAAACAAGCTGAATGAACAGTTAGCAAACAAGAACTTGTGCTTTTTACACGCTCCACTTTTCCATCCAACGATGAAAAAAGTGGCAGGAGTTCGAAGATCGTTGGGTATTCAAACGATCTTCAATTGCCTAGGTCCACTGGTAAATCCTGTGCAACCTGAATTCCAGATGACAGGAACGTATTCGCTTGAATTAAATAGGATCTATAGCCATATTTTGAAAGGCGAGCGAAGTGACTATCGCGTAGTTTACGGGTTAGACGGTTATGATGAGATCACATTGACGGATCAGACGAAGATCACGGGACGAAGATCGGAGTTCGTATTAGATGCTCAAAAACTTGGTGTAGACACGATCGATCCTGAATTGATCAAAGGCGGCTCAAGTATTTCGGAAGCCGCTGATATCGTCAAGAATCTTTTGAGTGGAAATGGAACAGATGCTCAAAACAACGTGATCGCAACCAACACAGCCGTAGCGATTCAGACTATCGAACCACAGCACAATATTAAAGACCTTTTCCATGCATCGCTGGAACATATTCGATCCGGAAAGGCTATTCAACAACTCAATTAATTCAAAATGAAAACAATACTAGATACGATCATCGATCAAAAACGCATTGAGGTAGCCAATCGAAAAGAACACACCTCAATATCTAAACTGGAACAACTCCCTTTGTTCTCATCAAAAACACATTCGCTTAAAGCCAACTTGCGGGAGAACAACTTTGGGATCATTGCTGAAATGAAACGCAAGTCACCCAGTGCTGGATCCATACATGCAGACCTTGATCCTGCGAAACAAGCGCAGCTTTATTCAGAAGCAGGAGCTGCCGGAATAAGTGTACTTACAGACGAACCTTTTTTCGGAGGAACCTTAACGGACCTGGAAGCAGTTGCAAATTCTACATCGATCCCAGTCCTTCGTAAGGATTTCATTATTGATGAGTATCAGCTCTTTGAAGCGAAGGCATACGGAGCAGATGTAGTATTACTGATCGCAGAAGCACTTACGAAGGAACAAGCATTTCATTTCACGATCATGGCAAAACAACTCGGACTTGAAGTGCTTATGGAATGTCATGACAGAAAGTACCTGGACAGGTACAATGATGAAGTGGATATCTACGGCATAAATAACCGTAACCTTCACCTCCAGAAAACGGATCTCAAGACCTCGTTTGAAATGATCGACTTCTTGCCCGAAGGTGCCGTTTGTATTTCGGAATCAGGAATTAAAAATCGAGGAGATATTATGGACCTATCTGCAACCGGATATCATGGGGCATTGATCGGTGAAAGTATTCTCAAACAGCAATCACCGGATAAGTTTATCAAGTCACTTCAATTAGATCACAGTCATGCTATTTAAAGTTTGCGGAATTACAGAACAGGACCAGCTCGATCAAATTTCGGAATTCGTTGATATGACCGGAATGATCTTCTACCCCAAATCACCACGATATTTAACCAACTATTTTAAAGGCAATGAAGGAAATCGTGTTGGGGTGTTTGTGAATGAAAATGAAGAAACAATTCGTGCGATTGCACATGAACACATGCTTGATGTTATTCAATTACACGGATCAGAATCTCCTGAATTATGCGAGGCATTGAAAGCTGATTTCAAGGTGATCAAAGCTTTTGGTATCGATGAATCGTTCGACTTTGAAGTACTCAACATATACGAGAGCATAGATCATTTTCTCTTCGATACACAAACCAAAGATCACGGAGGAAGCGGGAGACAATTTAACTGGCAATTATTGGACAAGTACACCTTAAACATTCCCTTCTTATTGAGCGGAGGGATCGGCCCGGAGCACATTCTAGAAATCATGAACTTCAGTCATCCTCAATTCGAAGGAATTGACCTGAACAGCAAATTCGAAATACAGCCAGGGATCAAAGACATTCAAAAACTTAAAGATTTTACAAATGAACTTAGACATAACATACACACAGCCTGACGACCTCGGATTTTACGGAGAGTTCGGCGGAGCATTTGTGCCGGAGCTTTTACGTCCTAACTTGATAGAACTCGAGTCATTTTACGTTAAAATAAAAGACAACAAACCTTTTCAAGAGGAATATGAGCAACTGTTGAGAGATTACGTAGGAAGACCAACACCGTTGTTTAGATCGAACTTTCTCTCTAAAAAATATGGCGCAGAGATCTATTTAAAACGAGAAGATTTGAACCATACAGGAGCCCACAAGATCAATAATGCATTAGGACAGATCTTGCTTGCCAAGCAATTAGGAAAAACGCAGATCATCGCAGAGACGGGTGCCGGACAACATGGCGTTGCTACAGCCACGGCATGTGCCTTGGTTGGACTGGAATGCAAAGTCTTCATGGGTGAGAAAGATATAGAAAGACAGGCTCCAAATGTTCAGCGCATGAAGTTCTTAGGAGCTCAGGTGATTCCAGCTACAAGTGGGAGTAAAACATTGAAGGATGCCACCAACGAAGCCATTCGATACTGGATCAACAATCCTGATTCCTACTATTTGATCGGAAGTGTTGTTGGACCTCATCCCTACCCACAGATCGTAGCAGATTTTCAATCTGTGATCTCCGAAGAGATTCGTTTTCAGCTAAAGGAGAAGACAGGCTCGGAAATTCCTGACCGTGTTGTTGCCTGCGTTGGAGGAGGAAGTAATGCGGCAGGTGCATTTTATCACTTTTACGAAGAGTCAACAGAGCTTATTGCGGTTGAAGCGGCTGGACACGGAGTGGATTCTGGTCGATCAGCAGCTACTTCAGTGCTCGGAAATGCAGGAGTTCTTCATGGCAGCAAAACGATTGTGATGCAGGATGCCTCAGGACAGATCACCGAGCCGCACAGTATTTCTGCGGGATTGGATTACCCAGGAATTGGCCCGTTGCATGCACACAGTATTCGAACGGAAAGAACCGAAGTAATCACAGTAACAGATGATGAAGCTGTTGAAGCGGCCAAAGCGCTCACGCAGAATGAAGGAATACTCCCCGCACTGGAAAGTGCACATGCGTTAGCAGCACTGGACAAGATGTCCATTAAAAAGGATGAAGTGATCGTGCTTAATCTCTCAGGAAGGGGTGACAAGGATATGTTGAATTACGAAAAATATGTAGGATGAATCCATTCAAAAAAGAAAACAAACAAGTGAGCATTTTCACGACTGCCGGATTTCCAAATCGCGACAGCCTGTCGGATCAATTTGATCTATTCAATGACGCAGGTATTGATTTTATTGAAGTGGGTATCCCTTTCTCTGATCCATTGGCGGATGGACCTGTGATACAGGAAACAAGTGCGGTCGCCATTCAGAATGGCATGACAATCGACAGTATATTCGAAGAGCTTTCAGCAATTAATCCATCCATACCAGTTGTGTTAATGGGTTATATTAATCCTGTGATGAATTATGGATTTGAAC
>JBMSGX010000074.1:0-9831 GCA_049416285.1 Crocinitomicaceae bacterium
GTAGCGTTAAAGAATTCGCCTTTAGGAATTCTGGCTAAAACTTCCTTTTTCATCAAGTAGATTCCACCATTGGAGTAATACGTGTAACGAGGTTTCTCTTTAAGGCTAATTATACGTTGATTATCCGTTTCCAATACAGCGTAAGGTACATCAACTGTATAAGGAATAGAGAGTATACTTAGATCAGCGTCTGCTTCCAAGAAATCCATGAAGAAGGACTCAAAATCAATATTGGTCAATAGATCTGAGTTCATCACCAGGATGTAGTCATTTTGAAATTCTTGGATCTTGCTAACTGCTCCGATTGTACCAAGAGGGGAGTCTTCCCAAACATAATTGATGTTCAGTCCTTTGTGACTTCCATCACCGAAGTAGCTCTCTAATTGCTCGCCTAAATAATTCACTGAGATATTGATGTCATCAATTCCGTAGATTCCAAGGCGGTCAATGTTTCGTTCTATGATGGGTGTATCACCCACCTTCAATAGTGGTTTTGGCGTTGTCTCCGTTAATGGGCGTAGTCGCTGTCCTTTACCGCCAGCCATGATTACTGCATCGATAGGTAAGTAGGATCTGTGTAACCTGAGATTGATCACGTTGGAAATAACATCATTGTCCTTTTCAAGAACAGGAATGATCAAGATATTCTTCGATCTGAATTCGATCAGTTTTCTGAGTGCGTTTTCACCCTTTCGTATGAATTTGGGTGTTTTATTGATGACATCCATGACAGATGCCTGCGCATCTTTCCCTTCAATTAGGGCACGTCGAACATCACCATCGGTTATAGATCCGATAAGCTTTCTATCCTCAGAGATCACGAAGAGTGTTGCGTCTGCTGCCAATTTGTCCAATTGAACAAGAGCCTCGCGTACGTTCGCATTTTCGTGAATTAAATATTTATCAAATTTCTCCATTTCCAATCTTCCTCAATATATCGATCACAGTTCCGATCGTATTCTCTTTTACATACTCGTTTCTACCCAAAAAGTTTCTATCTGAGGCTACTAATTTTTCAATTGCTTCAAGGGTTTGGGGAGCATTAAACGGTACGTCAATAACATTGGACGAACGCAATCTTCCTTTTTGTCTGTCTCCAACGTTAATCACATATTTCTTGAAAGAGGCCGCTTCAATAATTCCACTCGATGAGTTGCCTAGTACAAAGTCACAGTAGGTGAGAGCCGCGAAGTAGTTGATCTTTCCAAAACTTTCGATAAGCGTTAATCGGTCGCCTAATTCATTTTGAAGATCTTTAAGTGCGTCGCGATATAATGCGCCGTTTGTGTCAGCATTCGGCATTGTAACAACAATATTGAAGGTGCTATCAATTCCCTTCAAAATAGTTTTCATTTCATTTACGTAATGACCATTTGCTTCAAAATCGTTCGTCTCAGGGTGAAACGTGCTGAGCACAAAGGGATTCTTACCCAGATCATATTTGGTTCTGAATTCCTCTTCAGATATTTTAGTTCCGTCCTCAATTCCAACTAGACTCATTGAGCCAACAGTGTATATATTGGATGTGTTCTCAAGGATTTCCTTTAACCTGTTCGAAAATGCGTCGGCAGCAGTAAAATGATATTGAGATGCTAGCGAGATCTGATGACGGTAAATATTGTCAATCGCTCCAAGAGTTTGCTCTCCACCATGAAAATGAGCGAGTTTTACTCTGAAAGGAATAGAAGCTTGGATAGCAGCATTCATTTCGTAACGATCACCCAGAGTTAATACAAGTTCGTAGTGATGCTCGTTCCAAAAATCGGTGAACTTGGTCACTGCATGTGCGTATGATCGACTTACTTGAAGAGGGGTGTCATCGGTAACATCGGTTTTTACCGAATGAATATTCTTGTAACCAAACTGTTCAATTTCATTGATCGTTTTTCCGTGTTTTTCAGAAAGGTGAGTACCGAAAGCAATGATATGAAGGTCGAATGCAGGATCCTTCTCCAGTATTTGAAGAAGGGGAGTGTATATCCCGAAATCGGCGCGTGAACTTGTTAGTACTCCTATTTTCATGTAATGTCTTGCCAAGTTAGTTTGCTGTTTGCACTCAAATCTTTGTTTGCAACTTTACCCAGGACATTGTCTATTTCCATCGGCGAAATCCCATCACCTGGACGCAACATCTTTAAATGCTCCTCTTTTATCGTTGTTCCAGCAGAGATGTCAGTATTTAAATGAATACTCTTTCTTGCGGCAGTTTTATTGTTTATCTCTGATGGGCTTGGTTCTTTTCTACCTGAGCCACTAATGGCAAGTTCAATATTACGGATCGAGGCAACCATTGCTTTTAATTCCGATGGTTCTAGCGATGCTTTATGGTCAGGGCCCGGTAATGATCTGTCTAGTGTAAAGTGTTTTTCAATTAGCGTAGCACCTAATGCCACCGCAGCGATAGGCACTTCAATTCCCATTGTGTGATCAGAATATCCGATGGTTATATCAAATTGATCGGCAATCGCAAGCATGGCCATTAGATTCACATCTTCAAAGGGAGTCGGGTATTGAGTGTTGCAATGAAGAACTGTTATGTCACATGGCTTAATTCCCATCTGATTGCAGGTATCCAGGGCATCTTTAATTTCATCGGTTGTAGCCATTCCGGTTGATATTACCATTGGCTTTCCTTTTCTCGCAATATGCTGCAGGTAACGTTTGTTTGTGATCTCTCCAGATGGCACTTTGAATAAATGACAACCAATTTCATCAAGAAAATCGATACTTTCCTCATCAAATCCAGTGCTCAAGAAGCCAATATTGTTCTTTTGGCAGTGGGAGATAAGATGATCGTACCATTCCATAGGAATTTCCAACTTCTTTAGCATTTCGAATTGAGACCCTGCTTCATTCGTGTTTTTGACCTGATAGGATGCCTTTTGCGCTTTTTTATCCACAAGTTTTTCTGTCTTGAAGGTCTGAAACTTTACGAAGTCCGCTCCTGCATCTGCTGCTACTTCAATAAGTCGAAGTGCTTTTTCCAGCTCTCCATTGTGGTTGACTCCAGCTTCTGCTATAATGGTTACTTTGCTCTTCAAATTATCTTAGCTTTTTAGCCGGGACCCCAACCCATGTTTCGTTATCAGGGATATCATTTAGAACCACACTTCCAGCTCCAATCGTTACATTACGACCAATTTTTACACCTTGCTTAACTGTTGAGCCTGCGCCAATGAAGGTTGAAGTTCCAACAGATACATCTCCTGCAAGCACTGCTCCCGGTGCAACATGACAATAATCTTCGATCACGCAGTCATGTTCGATGGTTGTGTTTGAATTGATTATCACGCCGTTACCAATTGATGCTCCGGAATTAACAACAGCATTCGGTCCAATCATCGTGCTTAATCCAATTTTTGTATAATTAGACAAGGCTGAAGTGGCATGAATTGCACGCGTTTGCTTCAATCCATTTTCCTTGAACACGGCGATCATCCGTTCTCTAAGTCCATTATCGCCTACAGCCGGAAACACATCGCATTCTGAGACTTTTTCCTTCAGGTCCACTTCATTTTCAAATCCAAGATAATTGAGATTGTGCGTGTTATTCTCGGCTTTTTTTTGATCAAAATAACCCAAAACAGTGAAGTTGTGACTTTCGAAACAGTCAATAACAACTTTAGCGTGACCGCTGTATCCAAAAAGAATCACATTAGATTTACTCATACTCTTACACTGCTTGGAATGTTTACTAATCTATCTTCGATATACATGCTGTTCTCAAGACTGTCGTACATTGCATCTTTCAAGTATTCTAATCGATGCAGTAACGTCCAGACTGGTCTTGTCATTACACCGGCATCATTTGTTGCTTGCAAAAAGGCATCTCTTTCCTCTCTCGAGTCAAGAAGAATACCATTTAGCCAGTAATTCGAACGCGATAAAGCAGGCTCTTCAATAAAAGTGATGTTCTCAGCTTGAAAGAACGCTTTATATTCCTCTGCCAACTCTCTTTTGTTCGCTATGAAGGCTTCTAGGTTTTCCAATTGAGCACACGCTAAAGCTGCATTCAAGTTGGGGCATCTGTAATTGTATCCGAGCATATCATGCTCGTACTCCCATTTATGCGGCTTTTTCGCTTGTGTGCTCAAATGTTTTGCAAGTGGCCCCAGTTCATCATCATTGGTCACGATGATGCCCCCAGCACCGGAAGTGATCGTCTTATTTCCATTAAAGCTATATGCACCTAAAAGACCAAATGTTCCAGTATGCTTTTCTTTATAAGTTGAACCTAAGGACTCAGCAGCATCTTCAATTAATGGGATGTTGTAATCAGCACAAAGGTTAGCGATAATATCTATCTCACAAGGAAAACCGAATGTGTGCATTGGCACTACAGCGCCAACTTTTTGACCTGTTGGAATGTAATATGGGACATCATCTCGTACTTCAACATCATCTAAGAAAATTTTGAGTGCCTTAGGAGACATTCCCAGTGTTGCTCTGTCTACATCTACAAAGTAGGGGGTAGCATTTGTGTATTTGATCGCATTTGCCGTAGCCACAAAGCTAAGAGCTTGAGTTACCACCAAGTCATTGGGCTTTACTCCAGCAAGTACAAGAGATAAATGGAGTGCGGCCGTACCATTCACAACCGCAATAGCGTATTTGGCACCAGTATATGCCTTGATCTTTTCCTCAAAATCGACCACATACTGCCCGACTGATGATACGAAGGTTGAATCAATACAATCGAGAACATACTTTCTTTCATTCCCTAAAAACCTCGGCTCATGTAATGGCAGAAAGTCTTCTGAAGTATTGTGTAACTCACGTATGTGTTCTATGATGTGGTTATAATCAGCCATTCATTACATTTTACTGTCAAGGTATTTTCCTTTTTCTTCGTGTTCAAATTCAGGCAATAATTCAAGGAATAGTTCAACGATCTCTGACTTCGTCCAATGCAATTGGTCTCTCAATTCCTGAATTCGGTTCAAAAATCTGTTTAACTTCTGATCGTCAAATTCCTGTGTATTTTTGATAACACCAAATCCCTTGAATGTCTCTAAGTCAATGGTTTCAGTAGCTGTAAAAAATTCCTCAAACGGTTTTTCACCAGTAGTATCACTCGCTGGGAAGAAGCATGCCCAAGAATTCATGTCGGCTTGATTCGAAAAATAGTTCCTTGCTTCATCTTCTGTTTCACATACTACTGGAGCCAACTTCTTTAAGTCAAGAAATCTCAATGCTACGTCCTTTAGCGGTGTAAGCTTAAATGAATCATTCTCCTGCGGAAAAAAGGTGTCTCCATTTTCGCCGAACATGCAGGACATCAGGCATAGTTCCCCGGATTCTTTTGGCGTAACGAAATAACGGTCAACATCGCTTGGAGCAACAATAGGTTGGTTTTTGTCAAGTCTTTGGTTAAATCCATGCAGCAATGAACCATCCGAAAAGGCAACATTTGCGAATCGTGCGGTTGAAATTGCAATGTTGTTGCTGTGTTTTTTCAAAAAGAGCTCCATGATCCTTTTCGAGGCCCCCATCATATTTACTGGGTTCGCGGCCTTATCCGTACTTACGCAGAAGTATTTTTTTGCGCCACCATCTGCAGCTTGCCTTATTGTTTTAATCGTATTCAGGATATTCACATCGATCATACGCATCAATGTGTAGGGGTCCTTTTCGCTGCGCACATGTTTCAACGCTGACAAGTTTAATACATAATCAAACTTACCATCGACTTTCATAAATGCGTTAAATTCAACGGATCCAATATCTAAAGCGAATGTTTTGAAGTCCCCATCAATGTAGCCAATGCTCGATCTTAGGTCGCGCACAAGTTCAACAAGATTATTCTCACTGATATCTACAACATGCAGCTTCTGCGGATTTCGTTTAAAGATTTCTTTGGTCACTGCTTGACCAATGGAACCGGCACCTCCTAAAACAAGAAATGAGGACGATGAGATTCTTCTTCTCAACTCGCCCTCATAACGATCAATGTCTGTCGTGAAAAGCTCTTCTTTTCGGCCAATTACCCGAAGTATGTCGGAAGTCGTCATTCAGGAACTTAAGTTTATTCTTTAACGAATGCACGAATATCGAGCTTATGCACTTTTTCTTTCGTGTTCGCTGTTACGGTTACAGTTTTCTTTATCTCGTTCTTCTGAGAAGGTTTCGGAGAGAAAGTGACCTCAATTACATCAGATCCTCCCGGTGCAATTGGTTCTTTAGGCCAAACTGGAACAGTACAACCGCATGAAGCGGATGCGTTCTCCACGATCAATGGCTGTGATCCCGTATTCTTGATCTCAAATTCGAATGTGTTACTAGACCCAGGTAATACATCACCAAAGTCGTGATAGATCTTATTGAAGTCTACAGTTGTCAAGGTAGCTTCATAAGCCGCCTTTCGCTCTTTTTCTTCTTTTTCAATCTTCTTAAGCTCTTCTGCTGAAAGCGGCTCATTAGAAAGGGTAGAGGTAACCACACCTTCTTTGGCTGTGATCTCTCCACTTCCCGAACCACATGCAACCAACGTGAATAAAAGTCCTACTGGAATTATGTATTTAATCATCATTTTCAGTTTTGAACAAAAATAACAAAATCACTGAGTCTTACTCGGCTAGATTAGCCTCTTTGTATTTGTCTGATTCGATAATTTCGATCGCAGTTTGAAGTATCTCGTTTTTCGCATTATAGATCTGGTAGAATTCACTAACTCCCCAAAGGTTATTGGCAAGTGAAGCCTTGATTCTGAGTTTGATCAATTCTTTACTCGTATTGAAGTCTTCTTCACTGTATTCAAACTCTTCATCCTCTGACTTTGTGTATTCTATGAGCTGATCGATCAGTTTTTGGTCAGCATCAAAGTTGGAATTGAATGAATTAAAGTCCGGATGTGCTGCGAGAAGATCTTCTCTGTGATCATTCGTATAATCAATACAGAAAGTGTTCATGTGACCGCCACGAATGATCTTTGTGTACATATCGGAAAGTTCCGTAGTGTCGAGCGGAACAAAGAAGTCAGGCATAATTCCGCCTCCGCCATAGACTGTTCTCTTCGTTATCAGTGTTTTGTGTTTTAATGAGTCCGGCAATTGGATAGAGTCACGACTTGTGTATTCTCCATTTTCATAGCGATTGATCAAGTCCATTTCATATGCCTCTTTGTCCTCGTATGATTTCTGAATGAATCTTCCGCTTGGCGTATAATACCTAGCAATTGTAAGTCTGATCTGGCTCCCGTCTGTTAATTCAATTGGGCGTTGAACGAGTCCTTTCCCAAATGTCCTCCTTCCAACTATCAATCCTCTGTCCCAGTCCTGAATTGCTCCTGAAAGGATTTCGCTGGCTGATGCGGAGTTCTCATCAGTTAGCATTATCAATCTTCCATTTTCCCAAGCCCCCTTACTTCCTGCATTTAAATCAGATCTCGGTTGTGAGCGGCCTTCAGAATAAACAATCAGCTTTTCATCAGAAAGGAATTCATCTGCGAGGTATTTTGCTGTGTATAATAATCCGCCACCATTTCCTTGAAGGTCAAAGATCAAGTTCTTCATTCCTTTGCTTTTCAGTTCAGTAAGCGCCTTATCAACCTCCTTCATTGAGGTGCGAGAGAATGAATTGAGTTTAATATAGCCAGTTTCATTCGTCACCATGTAGTGGGCGTCTACAGAATTAACCGGGATGTTATCACGCGTAATAACGAAATCAATATGTTTAGCTTGATCTCGCTGAACATTCACTTTGACCTTGGTTCCTTTGTCGCCCATTAGCTTTTCACGCACTTGACTGTTTTGAAGACCAATTCCAGCAACATTTTCATTTTCGATGCTCAAGATCTTGTCTCCTGGAAGTATTCCAAGCTTCTCGGACGGACCACCTGGGATTGTTGCAACAACCATTAAGGTATCTCTAAGAATTTGAAAACGAATCCCGATTCCAACGAAGCTTCCGTTGATTTGTCTATTCGCCTGTTCAACTTCTTCTTTTGGGAAATAAGTTGAGTGAGGATCTAATTCTTCAAGAAGTGCCACGATTGCAGCGTCTGTTAATTTATCTGTGTCCACATCATCGACATACTTCTTTGAAATGTATGTAATGACTTCGTCAAATTTCTGTGTGGTGCTGATCTTATCTTTATCGATCTGAGCGCTGACACCGAATGATAAAACGAGCGCTGCTGGTATCAAAAAATTAGTCATAGCTAAGGAAGTTATATCTTTTAAAGATAACGCTAATTGTCCTAAAATAGTAACAGGCATTCTCTTAAATTCTGTTAATAAAGCCACGTTCTTGCGCAATGAACAGCAAAGTGTGGAATGAAATTGGTTGATGTTGTAACTATGATGCATGTATTGCATTAATTTCACATCGATGAACAAAATTTCTCATATAGGCCTTTTGCTTCTGTTTTTAGTTGCTGGATTTTCGGTTTCTGCACAAAACCCCAAATTCGACAATTTAGAAATGCTCTTTGAGCAAGGTCACTACAAACGTGTTTATCGAAAGTCGAATAGGCTAATGGATAAACCGGAGTATGATTTCTCTTTGCTGCCGAAGTACTACAACAGTTTGGCGTTATTTCAATTAAGTCAAAATGAATACTGGCGTTTGAGAAATAAATATGCACTTGATGATGCGATAGCGTTGTTTAGGGAGGTGAAAGAGGATGATGGGAGTAAGGTGTTGTTCGATGCTCATATGTACGAGCTCGAATGGGTGAAAAGCGACCTTCTATCTTGGGCCACGGATCTGAACAGACTTGGGAAAAGAGAAGATTTTTTAAAAATACAAAAGGCAATTGATGAGCTCTTTAATGATGTACAATCTGTAGAGCCAAAGAATCCAGTGATCAAACCGGACATTGTAGATACCGCAATGGATATTACTTCACTTTCGACAAGGCAGCAAGTCGTTGAGATTGCTAAGAAATATATTGGCGTACCATATGTTTGGGCCGGCAGTACCCCTGAGGGGTTTGATTGTTCAGGTTTCACCGGCTATGTGCTGAAGGAGGTGGGGCAGCACGTCCCTAGAAGATCTGCAGATCAGTATTCGGATTCCCGAAAAGTGAAGAAAAGAAGTGTACAACAAGGAGACCTAATCTTCTTTAGTAATGGTTCAGGTGTGTCTCATGTTGGGATCGTTGTTTCGAAAAAGGGTGAGCCAGTTCAAATGATCCATGCAAGTACAAGTAAAGGTGTAATAATCACAGAAGTTGATTCATCAACTTATTGGGTGAACAGAGTTCATGGTTACGGAACTTACTTCGAATGATCTGTGGCGTTAATTGAAAGCAATAACCCACTAATTATCAATAATATAAAAGCGGTTATGTAAATCAATTCTTTGGCACTTGTGAAGTGTCCTAACGTTATCGTTGCGATTGATATTCCAAGTAATATTAAGTGAAGTTTATTATCGAAGGAAATGGTCAAAGCCAATGTGGTTATCCATAACAGCTGGAAGCAAAGAACGTAGTAGATCAATGTTTCTATTTCAAGTATTGTTGTAAGGTAAATCAGGCCTGCTGAAAAGAGTATTTGAAAGAATCGAAGTGCTTTATTATCAGTAAATACGGTTACAGCGAATGAAGTCGAAATAATAAGTCCTGTGAGTCCCGATAAAATTATGTTTAATGATTTTGCTAATCCCCAATCGTTATAAAGTCCAGCAGCTCCAACTAATGTGGCGATTAGTGCAATGATACTCGTTGTAAAGCTTATCTGACGGATGAGTAGTTTCATAATGTTTTGTGTAACCTAGGTTACATAGGTGCCTATCCAAATAGAGGTAAATTGGAATGAATTAAACTAAAAATAGATGAAAAATCTACTAACTGCTAAATTAATATTGATTGGAGGGATTTCCTTTACG
>JBMSGX010000075.1:0-9829 GCA_049416285.1 Crocinitomicaceae bacterium
AGAACTTTACAGATGCAGTTATATCCTTTGAAGTATTTAATCTACTCGGAATCAATAATGTGCTTTCCAAGCAGTGGGTGCAAGATGTACAAGGTAGATATTACTCCATCCCTAATTACTTAACCCAAAGAAGGTTTAACCTGAAGTTTATCCTGAGGTTCTAGTCTACATGTCTCTCAACGTAGCGAATGATCGACTTCGCAATATCCTTTCCAGTTGCCTGCTCAATTCCTTCTAATCCCGGAGAAGAGTTGACCTCCATGATCAATGGGCCTGATTCTGACTGTAAAAGGTCAACTCCGGCAACGCCTAATTTCATTGCTCGAGCAGCTTTCAGCGCAGCATTTTCTTCCTCTTCTGTGAGTTCGATCAATTCTGCGGTTCCACCTCGGTGAAGGTTAGAACGGAATTCTCCTTCTTTTGCCTGGCGTTTCATAGCTCCAATAACAACCCCGTCAACTACAAAGGCTCTGACATCAGCTCCTCCGGCTTCCTTGATGAATTCCTGAACGATCACACGAGCCTTGATTCCCTGGAACGCTTCCAATACAGATTCGGCTGCAGAACGAGTTTCGGCCAAAACTACACCAACTCCTTGTGTACCTTCCAATAATTTTATCACAACCGGAGCTCCACCAACTTGGTCAATAATTCGACTCGGATTTTTGGAGTAGTTAATGAATGCTGTTTTCGGAAGACCTAAACCCGCACGAGACAAAATCTGTAAACTGCGAAGTTTATCACGAGATCTCACAAGCGCTTGAGATTCGATCGCTGTGAATATTTTCATCATTTCGAACTGTCTCACTACGGCTGTTCCGTAGAAGGTCACAGAAGCTCCAATTCTTGGGATAACAGCGTCAACATCTTTGAGCTCTTTTCCTTTGTAGAAGATCGTTGGTCTTCTTTTTTCGATGTAGATATCACATTTCGTATGGTCGATCACGAGCATTTCGTGTCCACGCTTTTCACCGGCCTCTTTCAGGCGTCTTGTAGAATATAAATTCGGGTTTCTGGAAAGGATGACAATCTTCATTCGATCAAGAATTATTGGTGTTTGATATTAACGTTAACTAAGTATTTGTCCTGTAAAAACTTGCGGCCCAAAAGTACAGGGTATTTCATGTCTTTACGATTGGTGAGTGTTAAGAAAATATCAAATTCCTCGTCAAGAAGATGAATGATCGTTTTCACTACAACTCTTTCTTCTGTGTGCCCGTTAGAGCTCTTCACAGTGGTAAATTTTTCGATAGGTAAGCAGAACCAAACTCCCTCAAAAGATGGGTGTTCATCATCCAGAACGATAAATTTGACTTCGTTCTTTTTGATAACAATTTCCGAACAGTGAAGACTTGAAGTATATGCTCCAGTATCAACCTTAGCATTCAATCCTTCGATCCCTAGTTGTGGGAAATCTACATGCTCTAATCTTCCTATAACTTTTAAGTCTTTCAATACTTTCTTAACTATCGGGGTGCGAATGTATTAAAAAAAGAAATCGAACAAACTAACCGTGAAATTTTTTAGAAAAATAGTTCGGCCATCATACAACGAATACTGCCTCCACCGAATTTTTCAATGGTGCTAACATCAATGACTAAAGGCTCCGCGAATTGTCTGACTTTTTTCAATTGTTGAGTAGTTAGAGAATTATGTGCAGTCATCGACATTACAAGATATTTTTGTCCATCAGATGAGGTCAGCTCAAGCATATTCCCGGCGAATGAATACATCTGATCCATGCTTATCTCTATGATCTCTATGCCATCATTTTTTAGCTCTTCAGATATTTGGGTGCGCTCTTCATCAGAAGGAATAGCGTCTAAACAGAGTACGGCATAATTGGTTCCAATGGCTAGTAGAACATTCGTGTGGTAAACAATATTCCCTTCTCTGTCCTTCGAATGAAACAGTACAGGCTTATAATTCACCAACTCACATGTCTCTTCTACGATCTTTGCATCAGTTCTTGAACTTATCGCGGCATATGCTTTTTTATGGATGTGGTCGAATATAATACTGCCGGTTCCTTCCATGTATCTGTTTTGCTTCTCATAAACAGAAAGGTCTTTGATGAGACCAATGTTGAGTTTTTTAGAAAGGGTATCGATGAACGCTGGATCTCTTTCTATTCTTCTGTTTTCAGCTTCCATAGGATAAAGGATGTATCCTTCCTTGTGAATTGATATCCAGTTGTTTGGAAATACAGCATCCGGTTTACTCACGCCTGTTTTGTCTTTTAAAACAGTGACATCAATTCCTTTGGCGCGTAATTGCTCGACTGCATTGTCGAATTCCTTCTGAGCCTGTGCACGATTTTCCAAACTGAAAACTTCTTTGGTCTGGAAGTGATTTGACTCTGCCGTTTCAGTGTTAAACCCAAATGAGGAAGGGTAAACCATGAAGATGTGAGAAGTTGACTGTTTCATGAAAGTTCTTTAACCATTCTTATTTCGCAGGCAAAATGACCAGTTTCACCAAGAGGCCTATCGATCGTTTTGAAGCCCAGGTTATTGTATAATTGAATTGCATTGGAAAGCTCATCCATTGTTTCAAGATAGAGTGAGTCATAACCGTAATTCTTTGCAAATTCTATCGATTTAAGCATTAGCTCCTTACCAATTCCTCTGCCGCGATAGGTGTCGAGCAAATAAAGTTTAACAAGTTCTGACATTCCATTAGGTAGTCCTAGAGTTGGAAAAATTCCACAGCCACCAACGATTTTCCCTTCATCAAGAGCGACAAAGTAAACAGATCCCTCTTTCTGAAAAAGTTCGAAGAGTGCATCCGTAGTTGGATCGGTATAAACCGTACCCGGTCGTGCAACCCCGTGCTCTTCCAGTATGCTCCGGATTACGCGTGCAAGCTCTGTATTATCTTCTTGTTTGATCTCTCTTATTTGCATCGAACACGAAAATACAAAGTAATTCGATGCAATAATACCTATGGAGTGTAAGCGTCAGCTTCAGCTATGCGTGTCGAAATGTAAGAGGTTAATATCGTTAATGCATTGTCAAATTCAGAGGCAGATGTTAAGTGGGTATAACCTGTTATCTCACCTTCACTTCCTGTTACATACGGTTGTATCATTGCGTGGAATGAATTGAATTTAGCGTTGACATTGTTCACCGTGAATACTGTTGTAATGAACTCATCGATATAAGCGTCATATTGAGCCTTATAAATTGGATCTGAATACACATATGAGATCAGTGGCCAGGCTACATCTCCTGTAGAGCTTGTAGGTGTTGTTTCGATATTGGAGAAATCAAAGTTAAGTGGTGACATATCACTTCCTCCTCCGGCACCACCAGGTCCTCCTCCGCCTGGCCCTCCCGGACCACTTCCCCCAGGGCCATCAGAGAATGCCTCGTTATTGTCCCATGGGATCCAATTGAACTTATTTGTGACTGGATTATTATACAAGTAATAATTGTGCGTCATGCGTCCGTAAGTATCCCAATTCTTTATTGTTGTATTCGCAGCCAGATATTTAAGATATAAATCCATATCAATCACTTCTTCAAGTTGTGATCGCCAGATTGCCGGATCGTTTGTTCTGGTATCAGAGATAATTCTATTAACTAATGTCTCTATATCTCCTAAGTCAGCTCCTTCATTCGTTTTATTCGGAAAAAATGTACTATTGATTGTTGTAGGATCATTAAGGCGCGCACCATCACTGTCAGGTTTATAGCAGTTTCCGTAATCTCCACCTAATTGAGCGTTTAGCATTGGTGAATCAAAAACAACTTCAACCATAGTATACAATCCAAAATAGATCGGTCCTTCTCCATGATCCACATAGATTCTGTAAAAAGCAGTTTGTGCAGCAGGAACGCCAAATTCTCTGAAAAGATCCGGAGCAACTTTTTCATGTAAAAAGGAACCATCCTTGAAATTTGAACTCAAAGAAAGCTGCCTGAATCCATAGAAAGTTTGTCCGCTAATATTTGGGTTTTCATTTTCGAAGTGATCCATTTCAATTCTCAATGGAAGCTTTCCACTCCCTTGTGTATAAGCGTTTTTCAGGCTCGAATTGCCCTTGTATCGGATCCCTACATCGTACCATTGTTTGTCATTGTAATACATTTGACAAGGGACATAGATCGGACTTTCATCAGAAAATCCTGTGGTTGACATAAGTGAAGCTAAGTCAGATTGCATCACCTCCCAATACTCTGGATCAATAACTATATCCAATCGATGAACTTTATCTTGATCAAATACAGTTTGATAATCAGGGGATGCATTTGGACCATGAGATTCTTCGGTCCAGTCCTCCAGTCCTTCACCGGAATTAATGGGAGCATACTTTTCACAACTAAATAAGATTGCTGTGATAACAGGGATGATATAAATTATCTTTTTCATGTTATAGTTTTATTTCAAGGTTAATTCCCGCAATGTGATAGGTTCCCGGAGTGTAATAAATGGTTGGATAGGTTTTAAAGTCTCGCTCTATGCGGTAGAAACCATTCAATTTTAAGACATCATTGATCTTGTAGCTCGTTCCTAGCGTGAATCTAAGCTTTTGAAACCCTGCAATATTTTCTACTTCTGTGATCGTTGGTACATAATTTACGCGAGAAGTTTCTGTGGCGTAGAATACCTCTGTTGATAGGTAGGGATCAAGTTTCCAGTTCTTGATGTTGTATCCTACTTTTAGTCTGAAGCGGTATTTAGAAACGGGATCATCACCGTCGTCTTTAGAAACCCCTATCTCATTTCTGTTCTGATATCTAAAACGATAACCAAGCGATAGGCGGTCAATTTTATGTTTGTAGGATAAGTCTGCATTGAAACGTTGTTCATTCAAATATCCTTTTTTAGTGTTGTTGCGAATAAATCTAAATCCAAGTCCGGCTTCCAGTCCTTTAATGATTTCATAATCCGCCCCGATCTCTGTGAAGTAATTATTCAATCGCGTTGAGTTGCTGTTAAATCTGAATTCTTGAGTCAGTTGGAGATTGAGTTTTTTTTCCAGAAACGATTTTTTGAGACTAATGCCGTTCCATGATTCAAAGTCTCGGACTAATACTGAATCTTGAGCATATACGCCACTAATTAGACCGATAAAAAGTAAAAGAATGAGGTTTTTCATGGGCTGTTGTTGCTTTATTTTTAGCAAAATGTATTCGGATATATTAGGTTTGTAGTCATTCAAATTAAAAACTTGCGCTGCACGTAATATTTTTTTGAAAATGCTCAACAAGGGTTTGGACATGTCAGATGATAAAAGGTTTAAAAGTGGTTTTTTTGAACGCATTGAGAAACAGATCAATGACGCCGATAAATTGCGTGAAATATTGGATGGTGAACCGTTGACTTCCATTCGGATCAATCCAAAATATGAGGTCAAGATCGAAGGTGAACAAGTTCCATGGAACCCGCAAGGAAGGTACCTTGCTGAACGTCCGAGCTATAATAAAGATCCACTTTATCACTCAGGAGCATATTACCCAATGGAGGCGAGCTCAATGTTTTTGGATTATGCTTTGAGGCAGATTGAAATTTCAGACTCCAAAGCGATACTTGATCTTTGCGCTGCTCCCGGCGGTAAATCATTGATCCTAAGGGATCACTACAAAGAGAATCTCCTCGTTTCAAATGAAATAGATGGGAAACGCGTTCACGTGCTTAAAGAGAACTCTATTAAATGGGGAGCTCTCGATCATCTGGTTGTACAAAGTGATGCGTCTCGTTTACTGAATTCAGATTTAAGATATGGACTTGTAGTAGTTGATGCTCCTTGCAGTGGGGAAGGGTTGTTCCGAAAGGATTTGAAAAGTCGGGCAGAGTGGACGGAGGAAAGAGCTGCTGGATGTGCTGTTAGGCAAAATGATATTTTAGATGACGCTGTGAACCTTATACTGCCCGAAGGTTATTTGATCTATAGCACCTGCACGTACAACCCCGCCGAGAATATGGACCAGATTGATCGAATCATGAAGAGTGGTCAGTTCGAACCTGTGGAATTAGAGCTGGATCATTCATTTGGCGTCATCGAAGTCAAAACTGATCTTGCGGTAGGTTATCAATTCTGGCCACATCGCATAAAGGGTGAGGGATTCTTTCTTGCTGTTTTGAAGAAAAATGCAAGTGAATCAAATCCAATTCAATTGAAGTTGCCAAAAGGAAAACCGGTAACTGTTGATTCATTACTCAAGCTTCCGAATGACAGAGTCGTTTTGGATCTTGATGGAAGGTATTATCTCTTTTCAGAAACCGAATTGAATGCTATAGAGCAACTGAAAAGATGTACGAAGATCATCAAAAAGGGAGTCTACCTGGGGGAGATCAAAGGGAAGGATTTTTTGCCATCCTACGACGTCTCTCATCAGTCGGATATAATTGGGAACTATCCAAAAATAGAGCTAGATTCTGAATCCGCCATTAAATATCTTCAAGGCAATGCACTCTTTGTTGAGGCGCCTAAAGGTCCTGTTTTGCTAACTTTTCAGAATATTGTCATGGGTACAGGAAAGTCGAACGGTCAGCGTATCAACAATCTTTATCCGAAGCACTTACGTATTATTTGATCATCACCTTCTTCGTTCGCTGGAAGCCATCTGCCGTGATCTTCACAAAGTAAGTTCCTGCGCTGTATTTTGCCGCATGGAAGAAGTATTTTGACTCACCTGATGGAATCACACCTTCATGGATGGTTTCTACCACTTTCCCCGTGATGTCAAGCAATTCTACGCTACCCTTCGTGTCATACAATGCTGAAAGCGGTATGCATGTAATCGCTGACGCTGGATTCGGAAACACTTCCATTAATGTCAATCCGTTAGCTTCAAGATCCGTAACATTCGTAAGCTGAAGTACTTCAAATTCCCAATAGCCATCGGGAGCAACAATCGGTCTTACCTGTACCTTGCCTGAAACCGCTGTTCCTTCTACATAATAATAAATATGCGTACCAGCAGCTTGTGCCGGAATGTTTGCGATCCATGTATCACCAGATCCTGAATAACTCATTGGTATTGCCGTGTACGGACCACCTGGAGTCGTGCTATAATAACACAGCGCTGAAGCAATTCCCGAACGGTGTTTGATGTCTGCACTCACTTGATAAGGAATTACGGTTTCATAAGTGTCATCAAGTGGTTGGTGAACGATCAACATTGGATCTTCTACTCCAATGGTGTGCGTAATACAGTGGATTGCACCACTTAATGAGATGAGGTTCTGGCCATTATTATCCACATCGATCCCCACAATATTATACCCTGGCATCGCTTCCTGCAGAATACGCAATGCTGTCGTGTCATACTCTTCGCGATACGTTGGGACTAGTACCGTTTTATTGATGAAAACCTGATTCGCATAGGTTCTGTAATAGCCATTGTTATCTGGGTATAGTCCACTTGTTGAAGGTGGTGCAGGAATTCGTATAACATCGTATGGAGTTCCAAAGCTTGAATTGAAATTCGAAAGTACATATTGCAGGTTTGCTTCTATCTGTGGCCCATCAGCAACGCCCGTTGGATATTCACTTACCAAAAGTGTTTCCTCATCCAACAATTTCATGTGCATGTCTATGTGATGAATATCATCATAAGGAAGAACCGTCATTTTAATATAACGATCCAGTCCCATGAAGTCACTCATGATGTTGTCAATGTCTTGCTCAGACTTAACGGTCACAAAATAAGGGTTACCGGCTTCGTTTTCCTCAAGGATCAACTCAGAAGCGAATGCTGTTCCCATCCCGTCCGACATAAAATTCCCCCCTGTGTTCACCATATCGGTTGGAGCGAGTGTAGTCGTGTATATTGGAATGTTGTGCCAAGCGGCATGCTCCTCTGGCATCAAATCGTCATCTGGTCTAGGGCGGTTGTAGATCCAATCTACTAAGAAAAGTGAATCTACGTCATTACGATACATCGTATTCCCAGCGTAATCACGAATCCAAATACTGTTATAAGGGACTTCGAGGAAGTCAAGATTTTGATCAGGAACTCCGTTATTCGTCAATGTGTTTTTCACGCTGTTAGAGTCTGTACAAGCAATTAAAACACGACACTCTTCTTGTGCTGCATCAACGATTTGTGATTGGATCGAATTGAATTGCCCTGTCCATGTGATCACAAGTGTTTGTACCTCTTCCCACTCCGCAGCGCATCGGATATTTCCTCCAGGAGCAACTTCAATTCCACGCTGTCCAAATTGATAGTTATTGTAGTATGAATCCACAAGCCCTTGTTCTGCGTCACTTAAACCGCGTGGTAGAACTGTATTTTGAGTTTCTTTTTGCCCGAATAGGGTAATCGCAACAAATAATGCGAATAGTAAGGATATAAGTTTCATAGTTTTTGTTTGTTGTTGCAAATTATCAATAATTCATTGAATTTGAAACTATAACGGGGCAAGAACTGATTACCGCGTTTTAATTTCGTATTTTATCACCATGATAAAAGAAATAAAACTAGCCGTCTTGATAGATGGCGACAATATACCATCCAAATATATCAAATCGATGATGGAGGAGATCACCAAATATGGTACTCCAACAATTAAAAGGATCTATGGTGATTGGACTAAGCCACATTTATCCAAATGGAAAAATGTATTGCTCGAAAATGCAATTCAACCGATTCAACAATACGGATACACTACAGGAAAGAATGCCACAGATAGTGCAATGATCATCGATGCGATGGATATTCTCTATTCAGGTAAGGTTGATGGGTTTTGTCTTGTTTCCAGTGACAGTGATTTTACAAAACTGGCTACGAGACTAAGAGAGGCAGGAATGCAAGTCTTTGGTATAGGAGAAAAGAAAACACCGGATCCATTTATTGTTGCTTGTGATAAATTTATCTATCTCGAGATTCTTCAAAAGGATGAGCCTACAGGAAAAGGACCTACTAAGAAACCGAGCTATGATAAGATCACGCCGAAAGTGATACGTTTGTTGCAAAACTCAGTTTCTGATGCGGCAGATGAAGATGGATGGGCATTCATGGGGGATGTTGGTTCGATCATTTTGAAAAAACAGCCCAACTTTGATTCGCGAAGTTTCGGATTTGATAAGTTAACTCCCTTATTCAATTCAATTGATAAGTTTGAAATTGAGCAACGCGATAAGCAGGGAGGTGGCCGCTTTAAGTTGATCTACGTAAGAAATAAATAGCTTAGATCTTTTTAGCTGCTTTTTTGATCGCTTCCCAGTCGTCTGAGAAGTGTTCCTTCACACGTTCTAAATAAATAGGGTCGATCAAAGGCTCTCTGGATATCATCCCACTCGGAATAAGTTTGGCCCCATACAAGATGGAGTAACGAACTGCACCGAAGTAAATCTTCCATAGGACATGCAAAATGCCATTGTCAAAAACGCGACGTTTTTTGAGGTTGACATATTTTCCCATGTTTTTGATGACCTTCAATTGCTTCTCATTGTACGACGTGTGCTTCTTTGAAAAGTCGATTGAGTCAAGGTCTACAGTAGCCCCTACAGTTTCAGCGAAATAGGTTATGAACCTATTGGAATCTTTTTTCAAGTCGTCATAAAGCAATACGATCGGCTCCTTTGAGAAGTTCTTCCGCAGAATTTCCAGCATCGATTGGTAGTGAAAATCTGAATGCTTGAAAAATCCATTGTCCTTATCCAAATCGAAGAATTCATTAACATCTCCTTTAAATCCGTTTTTGACGAACCTTCGATACTGCGATGCGAGGTAAGAATCATGTCTTCTAAAAACGATGATCGGCTGAGTTTCCGGAAACTGATCTCCAAAAAGTTTTGTTTCATGGTCCAGCTGCTGATCCATCTCCCATGAAATGAAGATCGTATCTGCATATGTTGAAGCAATTATTTCAG
>JBMSGX010000076.1:0-9823 GCA_049416285.1 Crocinitomicaceae bacterium
AAGGACCCTCTGATTAACAGTCAGATGCTCTAACCAACTGAGCTAAGGGAGAATTTTGCTTCGTTAAAAGCGTTTGCAAATATATATAAAGAATTTATTTTTCAATAAAAATCCTAAAATTTTTAGCTGCACGGTGGTTGATCCTTCTAGAGTTTGCGTACAAATGCGTCTGAATACCCCCTCTTCTTTACCTGTGCAAGTACTTCATTTGCAGCTTCGGGTGAATCAAACGAACCTACTGTATAAATATATTTATAAGCACTTGTTGTCTCAATTTCAATGCGTTGAACCTCATGTCCAATACTCTTAAGATCACTCTTTGAAAGATCAATAGGCACTTTACTTGACATGTACTGAATAGCAAATGGCTTCTTTATTTCCGTTTGAGCGATCACCTCGCTATTCGTGTTTGTTTCGGCTGGAATGAACGAAATGTTTGGATGCGTTTCCAAAATATGTCCGCGAAATGCACGAAAAATGGCAGATGCTATGATCTCTTGTCCATTGGAAGAGTTAAGAAATAAAGCTTCATGTTCGTTAGTAATAAACCCGCATTCAACAAGTACACTTGTCATGTTGGTATACTTTAATACCTGTAGCGAGTGCTGTAAGTCGTGTTGGTCTTTTACGCCACGCGAATGTCTTCCTGCACGTTTTTCAAATTGAGATTCAATAGCTTTCGCCAGATCCGCGGATTTTTTGATTCCCATTGAGTGAACATGTGTTTCGGTTCCATGTACGGAATTTCGATCGTTTCCATTACAATGAATGCTTATGAAGTAATCCGCTTTCAAGCTGTTCGCTTTTTCTACCCTTTCATTCAGCGTGGGATAGGTGTCATCGGTTCGTGTATAAACAACCTCAACATTCTGCAAGTATTGTTCAATATATCCTCCCAGATAATTTGCAACTTTTAGGTTGAGAGCCTTTTCGGTCATATACTTTGTAGTATCCTCAGGAAGATGTCCCGGGTCGGTGCCTCCATGCCCCGGGTCAATAACCAATACGATCTTGTCTTGAGCAAAAACTGCAGTCGCAGCAACTAATAAAAGTGTAGAAAGAATAATACGGATCATCACTTAAAATTAAACGAGTTTAATTTTAGTACTGAATATTCAGGAAAAGGTTACATAGTGCTATTTCGCATGAAAATGATCGAAGACTACTTGTGCTTTATGACCTCCTATGATCTCAGTGATTTCCTCTAAAGAAGCAGCCTTTACCCGTGAAACGGACTTGAAATGACGGATAAGCTCTTCATAGGTCTTTTCACCGATTCCCTTGATACTTGTGAGCTCTGAAACAACGGCAGCCTTACTTCGTTTGTTACGGTGATGTGTGATGCCGAAGCGGTGAGCTTCATTACGTAAATACTGGATGACACGTAAACTTTCAGATTTCTTATCTATGTAAAGAGGAAGTTGATCACCGGGGAAGAAGATTTCTTCCAGTTTTTTGGCAATTCCTACAATGGCGACCTTACCTCTTATTTCTAACTTATCAAGCGCTTTAAGCGCTGAGCTAAGCTGCCCTTTGCCACCGTCGATTACAATGAGTTGCGGAAGTGGTTGGTTTTCGTCAAGCAGACGACGATACCTTCTATATACCACCTCTTCCATGGAAGCGAAATCGTCCGATCCTTCAACGGTTTTTATGTTGAAGTGACGGTAGTCCTTTTTAGAAGGCTTTGCATTTTTAAATACAACGCATGCTGCAACAGCATTGGTTCCGTGAAAATTGGAGTTATCAAAACATTCAATATGCACTGGCAGCTCCGTGAGCTGAAAGTCTTTCTTGATCGTCTCAAGTATGCGTTCTGTATGTCGCTCAGGATTTTTGAGCTTTTCCTGTTTCCTTTTTTCGAGTCGATAGAACTTCACATTTCTTTCAGAAAGTTCAAGAAGTGTGCGCTTATCTCCTCGCTGTGGAACATGAAAAGAAACGCCTTCTATTTCAATAGAGGGCAAGCTTGCAACGATTACTTCTTTAGATTGACTGTTAAAACGTTGACGCATTTCAGCCAGAACAAAACCAATGATGTCATCATCCGTTTCCTCCAGCTTTTTTGTTACTTCGACGGTCATCCCATTTGTGATAGCACCATTATGGATTACCAGGTAGTTCACGTAGACGGACTTTGGGTCATGCAACAAAGTAATAACATCAACATCATTCACAGTTGAAGAAACTACAGCTGATTTTGCCTGGTAACGCTCAATGGTTTCTATGCGAGATTTTAGTGTTTGAGCCTCTTCAAACTTTAGCGCTGCCGCATATTCTTGCATAAGTGATTTCATGTTACGAATAACCTCTGTTAGGTTTCCTTTTACAATGTTTTCTATGGCGGAAATGTACACGTCATACGCCTCACTACTTTGCTTGCCTTCGCAAGGACCAAGGCAGTTTCCCAGGTGATACTCGAGACAAACCTTGTGCTTTCCTGCTTCAATTTTTGCATGGGAAAGATCAAGTGTACAGGTGCGCAGAGGATAAAGCTCCCGTATTAGATCAAGTAAAGCATCTATTACACGAACACTTGGATAAGGACCGAAGTATTTAGACCCATCTTTAACCAGCCGTCGTGTTTTAAATACACGTGGAAATGGTTCTTTTTTAATACAGATCCAAGGGTATGTTTTATCGTCCTTTAACTGGATGTTGTATTTGGGCTGGTACTCTTTAATAAGGTTGTTTTCCAGTAATAGCGCATCCAGCTCAGTGTTTACCACGATGTATTTGATGTCGCGTATCTGCTTTACAAGCACCCTTGTTTTCCCGTGGTCGATATTCTTGTTGAAGTAAGAATTAACGCGTTTCTTCAGGCTTTTTGCCTTACCTACATAGAGGATCTTTCCGTTCTTGTCATAGAACTGATAAACGCCTGGTTTGTCAGGAAGAGTTCGCAGTTTAACGCGTATATCCTCAGAGTGTTCGGACATACTTCAAATGTAGGAAATCTATTCGTTGATCACCTTGAAGAGCTCATCAAGATTAGGTGAAATGATCACTTCTATTCTTCTGTTCTTCGCTTTATCATTTGCATCTACTGGGTGATATTGTGATCTACCTGCGGCCATAAGAATAGTTGGATCAATAACAGAATTATCCATCATGATTTCGATAACTGCAGTCGAGCGTAGTACAGATAGCTCCCAGTTGTTCTTTGGGTGTGCAGCACCGCGCATCGCATCTGTATCTGTGTGTCCTTCAACAATGATCTCTAACTCTTTCTCGGTTTCAAGAACCTTCGCCAGATCAACTAAAGCTGTTTTACCTTCTTCTTCTACGACAGTGCTCCCCGAAGCGAATAAAAGTTTTGCTTCTAGACTTACATAGATCTTTCCGTTTCTTTCTTCTACGGTCAACCCTTTATTCTCGAATCCTTTGAGTGCTTTCGCTATCTTAGCTTTCAGTGCGGCAACAGCTTCATCTTGTCTTCGGATGATCTCTTCCAGTTCATTCACGCGCGCCTCACGCTTCTTAAGCAGCTCTTCTTTTTGATTGAGCATTTTCGCTAGAGCGATCAGGCTATCTTCCTTCGCTTGCAATTCAATACGTTCTTCCTCAAGATCCTTTTGAAGAATAGCGATCTCTTTTGCTCCACGAAGCTTTAAGGAGTTATAACTCGCCTCCATTGCATCTCTCAATTTGATCTCTTTGTGATATTTAGCGCTTAGCTCTCGGTATTCATTTCCCATTGCAGAAGTGTCTGCTTTAAGCTTATCAAGGCTTGCTTTCGCCACTTTTAGCTCTGCTTCATATTCTTTTGCCTTCCCCTCGTAGGATATTGCGTCAGCTTTATACTTAGCGAGCTCTTCACTGCATTGCTGCTCTCTTTCGAGTAGTTCATTATACTTTTTTGCAGGGACGCATGAAGCGACAAATAATCCACTAAATAATATAAAAGCGTAAGATTTCATTGTATACATATTTATACAAATGTCAGAAAGATGCCAGCACCAACGAAGTTGCCTTACATTACTTATAAACAGCGGTTTTTGGATAACACCTATTCGAATAGCGGGCAGCTGATAGATCTGTTTCGTTCAGGTTTACACGTTGTAAACCGTAGGGAGATCTCATGGGTATTTTTCGCTCCAACCTGAATATCGGAAAGGGTATAGTCAAAGCTGTACACTATGGAGAATTGTTCGCGTACTTTTAGAGAAACAAAAGTCATTATCGCATCTGTATTACGGTATCCTAAACCGAACCCGATGAAATTGTTATAATCCATATGCAGATTTAGGTCGGCTGAGATTGGTCCTCTTGGCGTATATCGCAACATGATCAATGGCATTAATGATACTTTTTCACTTAGCCCGAATTGATATCCTGCGTTCACCATTGCATGCATGCGGTGCCTTGAGTTATCACCGATATCCGGCCATCGCCAAGGGATGAGGTTGTCAAGAACGAACCCGACAAAGTACTTTTCAGCATTATACCAAGCACCAAAACTTGCATCTGGAGCGGCAAAACTCACTTGATTGGAAATAGTTGGGTCAGGATTCGCAGTTGTTGCCATGCTTCCATCATAGGATGTTTGTACCACACCGCCATATAAACCAAGAGATAATCTGTTATACTTATCAAAATTGAAGTGGCCCGCATAAGCAAAGTTAATTCGGTTCGTGCTAAACTGCCCGATTTGATCGGTTTCGAATTTAAAACCAGTACCGTGTCGCGCACTTAAAAATGTTTTACGCTTTGAGTTCAAGGGAATACTCACGGAAAGGAATCCGCTTTTAGGGGCGCCTTCAAAGCCCACCCATTGTGCACGATATAGTGTATGGATATCCACGCATTTTTTGATGCCTGCATGTGCTGGGTTATTTGCGAATTGATGAAAAGCCCATTGCGTGTATTGAGGTAGCTGTTGTGCGGTTAAAGAAAACGCGAAAAAAGTTGATATGTACAACAGTAATCTCATCGCAGTACTGTCACACTCCCATTTAATACTTCATCAGAACCGTCTCTTAGCTCTATTATGTAATAATAAACGCCCACGGTAACTTCACCTTTCCCATTGGTTCCGTCCCAGGCTTTGGAAGCAGAGTACCCTGTTGCTTGAAAGATCTTTTGCCCCCAACGTGTAAACACTTGAACAAGACAATTAGGGTATTTATCAATTCCTTCAATGATCCACGTTTCGTTGTTGTTATCATTATTCGGAGAGAAGGTGTTAGGCACGTGCAGGCCACTGTTTACAGTAATCGTGACATAATCGAACAGTGTGCAACCGTTTTCTGTCGCCGAAAGTGTGTACGTGACAGTTTCATCAGGGGTAGCAACAGGATTCAAAATATCAGAGGAACTTAGATAAAAGGCAGGTGTCCAAATAAAAGCAGGAGCACTGGTGTTCCCATTAAGCTGAACCGTTTCGCCTTCTTCAATAATAACATCAGGACCGGCATCAACGTTGAAGGTGTAGACATCCATCTGAACGTAATCGTTACTAACAGTATCAGGGCAAAGCGTGTAACATGCCGTTTCAACAGTTACGACGTCGCCGTCCTGAAGGTCGGAAGATTGATAAGTTGTGTCTGTTGTGACAGCAACGAGACCTCCATTCACATACCAATTGTAGCTATTGCTGTTTGGGCAGTCAACGGGGCTTACGATAAACTGCACAAGTTCGTTTAAACATATCGAAGCAGAACTTTGTGTCAGATTCAGAGAAGGTGTTGGTCTGTCAACGGCGGTTCCCGAAAGAACCAGATCAAAAGAAGCTTCGGCGGCGTTGAGAGTTCCTCCGGAATCGTCTCCGTCTACAACGATGTAATAAGTGGTATTTGCGGGAAGTCCGTTTGCATTCAAAACGAATGGAGTCGCACCATTGTTTACGCAGTTTCCTATAGTTGTATAGGTAGCTGCATCACAAGGGATTCCTGCTTCAATGATAGTCGCTTGCAACGCACTTCCTGATCCCGCACCTCCTTGAAAGAGAAGGTTGCTGAAACTTACTTGAACATCACCCCCTGTATTATTTGTTGTGAACGTGAACCAGACTGAATTTTCCAGTGTAAAGCAAGGAATAAAATCATCTTCACAGTCATTGCAAAATGTAACATTTGCCCCAATATTATTGGCCGTTACCGGTTGGTTTGGACAAAGTTCAAGTGCATTATTACAACTGTTATATGATGCTTGAGAACGAGCAGTAATAGACGTTGATAACAACATTAACAGAAAAATAACAATTCTACTCATTTCGTTGAAACCCTTTATTTTTAAAGGGTCTTGAGCAAAATTAAAATAATTTTACCGATTTTTGAATGCAATTAATTCAGTACCAACCTCTTTTACACCTATTTTGGCACGATTCTAGGTTAGAATCACATGCGAACCCTTAAAAGAACGCGTATGAAAAAGACTATTACACTATTATTCGGATTATTATTTGGCTTAAATCTATTCGGTCAGTACGTAAACTACGAAACTGATTCCAGATGGTTTTTAAACGCCAATGTGGGAGGAACATGGCAGACGACTGATGTAGAAAATAAGACGTATGCCGGATGGGGATTGATCTTGGGTAAATCCTTTAATTACAATTACGGTAAATTCCTTAGATGGGATCTTCGTGGAAGATACTTAGGGGGTAAATGGTATGGTCAGGATTATGACTCTACAAGCTTGTCAAATGGATACGCAGGAGTTTATGATCCCTACAAGGATTCACTGGGATATGCCGTTCAAAATTTTGAGTCTGAGAACCACGAGCTGGGTCTTGAGCTTGCTGTTCATTTGAATAGATTGAGAGAGAGAACAGGTATTGACCTGTACGCATTTGGTGGTGCGAATATCGTTTGGAATAGAACCAATGGAGATTTGTTCGATCAGGACACGTTGTTAGGGTTCAATAATATCTACAATTATGATGCAATTGGGCTGAATGAAAGTTCGATCGATGATGCATTGGATGGAATTTACGACACACCACTAGATGGTCACACGCAAAAGTTCAGAGCGAACTTTATGCCTAGCCTTGGGTTTGGTATTGGATACTATTTCACGCCACATTTCTCTGTAGGATTGGAGCATAAAACAACGTTCACGTTGCTTGACGACTGGGATGGGTTTGAAAGCGATGTTCCACAAGGAAAAAGTGATTTCTTAAATGACATTTATCATTATACGAGTGGATACTTGAGGTTCCACTTCAGACAGGGAAGAACACGTCCAACAAACGTGAACAACAATACAAATAATAACAACCTTGTTGGTGGAGGTGGTTGTCAGGATCCAGTGATTGCTTTCATTCAGCCGAGCCAGGCAACAACGGATGTTACTGTTTCTGAAACGCAGTTTAAAGTGAAAGTGAGTCACGTTGTTGGAAGAGAAAACATTACGCTTCGTGTAAATGGTAACGTAACAACGAACTTCCTATACAACGCGCAGTCTGATGTATTGGAAAGCTACTTGGTGCTAGCGCCGGGTATGAATACGATCCAGGTAACAGCAGGTAACGGTTGTGGGTCAGTATCTCAGAACTATACGATCAACTACATTAATTGTATTGCTCCTGAGATCAGCTTTACAGCTCCATCTCACAACAACTTCCACGCAAGTCAAAGTCAGTTTGATATTCGTGCGAATATTGAGCGAGCATCTAACGTGAAGTTTAAGGTGAACGGTATTTCAACAACATCGTTCTACTACAATACAGCGAGTGGTTCTTTCCAATCGAGTGTAGCGCTTCAGCCAGGTCAGAACGTATTTGAGTTGATTGCAACAAACGAGTGTGGAACAGATACAGAAACTGTTACAGTTTCATTGTCTGACTGTAATGACCCTTCTATAGTGTTCTTGAATTCGAACGCACACACGGTTACTACGGATGTACAGCAATACACGTTTAAGGCGCAGGTGCTTTATGTAGAAGGTCGCGGAAACATTGGCTTCAGAATCAATGGAGTGAATAAGCAATTCACATTTGATCCAGACAGCAAATACATGAGCTCTGGCTTTACGTTGCAGGAAGGAACAAACACGATCCAGGTAACAGCTGCCAACGATTGTGGAACAGAGACTGAAACATTTACAGTTGAGTATACGCCATGTGTAGCGCCATTCATTCAAATGATCGACCCTACTGGTCAGGCATTACAAACAACGGCTGCGAACTATATCGTAAAAGCGAAACTGTTTAACGTAGAATCTTTGACACAAGTTCAATTAACAGTGAATGGAGTGCTAGTTAATGGTGGTCAGTTTAACCCATCAACGAAAGTATTCCAGAAGCAGGTGAGTTTGCAAATGGGAGAAAACGTGATCAAGTTAGCAGTTACAACAGACTGCGGAACGGATATCGAAGTAACGAAAGTGACGAGAGTGCGTGAGCAAAGTAATGAGATGATCACAATTTGCCACCGCCCTCCAGGAAACCCTGGTAACGGACAAACAATTACGATACCATTATCAGCATGGCCAGCGCACCAGGCGCACGGAGATGTTATGGGACCTTGTCCAGAGGTTGAAGAGCCAAGTAATGACAAGATCACGATCTGTCACCGTCCTCCGGGGAACCCTGAGAACGCACAAACGATAGAGATTCCATTATCAGCGTGGCCAGCACACCAGGCACATGGAGATATCCTAGGACCGTGTCCTGTTGAAGAAGACCACAGTGATGAGAAGATTACGATCTGTCACCGTCCTCCTGGAAATCCTGGAAATGGACAAACTATCGAGATCCCCCTATCGGCTTGGCCGGCGCATCAGGCTCATGGAGATGTATTAGGGCCTTGTCCGACAGAACCTACTAACCCAGGTAATGGCGGAAACGAAAAAGTTACGATTTGTCACTATCCTCCGGGGAATACAGGAAATCCGCAGACAATTGAAATTCCATTGTCGGCATGGCCAGCTCACCAAGCACATGGTGATGTAATGGGACCTTGTCCGGAAGAACCTGCTAACCCAGGTAATGGCGGAAATGAAAAGGTTACAATCTGTCACTATCCTCCGGGGAATACTGGAAACCCGCAGACAATTGAAATTCCGTTGTCGGCATGGCCAGCTCACCAAGCACATGGAGACGTAATGGGACCTTGTCCAGAGGAACCAAGCAATCCAGGGAATGGAAATGAAGGAAATCCTGGGAACCCAACAGGCAACCAAAAGATTACTATCTGCCATTACCCTCCTGGAAATAATGGAAACCCGCAGACAATTGAAATTCCATTATCGGCATGGCCGGCTCACCAAGCACATGGTGATAAGCTTGGACCTTGTCCGGAACAACCTGGAGATGTTGGAAATGGGAACAACCCGATCAATCCGGGAGGACAAATTGGTAACCCTACTGGAACTGGAAACGGGGAGGCATCAGGAAAGATAACGATCTGTCATTATCCTCCGGGTAACACAGATAACCCTCAAACGTTAGAGATTCCGTTGTCGGCATGGCCGGCGCACCAAGCGCATGGAGATAAACTTGGACCTTGTCCTGAGGAACCAAACCCAGGGAACAATGGTAACCAGGGTGGAAACAACGGGAATAATGGCAACCAAGGCGGAAACAATGGTAACTCACAAGGTACCAACACTAACACGCAGGGTGGAACAGGTTCAACAGGAACAATCGGAAGTTCGGGAACTGGTTCTACGGGGACAGTAACGGGTTCAGGATCTACAAATACCGGTGGAACCAATACAAATACTCAAGGTGGTACTGGATCAACGGGAACAATTGGAGGTTCGGGAACTGGCTCTACAGGAACAGTAACGGGATCGGGCAACACAAACACGAGTGGAACAAACACGAACACTCAAGGTGGAACAGGGTCAACTGGAACAATCGGAGGTACAGGCTCGG
>JBMSGX010000077.1:0-9755 GCA_049416285.1 Crocinitomicaceae bacterium
GAAATTGAATTGTTCAGGTCAGTTCCTTGATACCAAGCAAAGTCATAATTTGTATCACCGCCATTTACAGTCGTATGTAATGTTATATCACCACCAATACAAAATGCGGGATCTGTTTCATCAATATTGACGGTCAAACGAGGGTATACGTAGAATCTAACTGTATCACAATTCTGATAAACCCCACATGCAGTCGAAGCTTCCTGATCTCCACAAATTTCATAGTCGATCCCTGTAGGCGTTCCTGTAGGCGCATTAAATATGGGATGAACAGGGTCAGACATATCGATCAATCCATCATAATTACTTGGTGGATTGGTCGGGTGCGACGAGGCTACAGCCTGAATAGTTGTATTGGTTAGACCATAAATATCAAAAGGGAGGACACATCCAACTCTCGTTGTGTCATCTTCAGGAAACGTAGGTTTAAGAATTTGACGGAAGAAGAATTTGTTTGGGTTGTTGCCCGGTTTCCCGAATATGATCTTATAATTGGGCCCTGTAAGACCAGGGGGGATACAAACAGGAGAACCTGCTGGATATGGTCCTAAACAGTTTCCTTGTACACCCAAGTCACTGTCATCAACAAAATAGTACGACCCTGATCCATAAGGGTCTGCTCCTTCTGCTACACCGATTTCGACCATGGCAGCATTTGGGTGCAGAGTTGCATAGAAGGAAATGAATCTTTCCTGACCAGCATTGTTACAGCAATCTCCCGTTCTCGTGATCTGATCACTAATATAAGTGTCATCCGGATTGGACTGAAGATCAACATAAATCAATGGAACCCCATTAATACACTCAGGTAAAATACTTACCTGGGCTTGTGAAGTCGTAATTGAAAGCAACAGAAGTGCGAAAAATAAATATACCTTGTGCACCGTTTGCTTTCTAAGCGCGTCACTCCAAAGTATACCATTCTTAGTGTAAGAAGTTAGTTTCATAGATGAATTGTTAGTGATTCCCTAATTTGTTTTATTCTCAGGTGAGCTAGCATTCCCTTTCAGTGAAATGATTTAAAACTTAAGTGAATACCCAACCGACCATAACAAAGGTCAATATCAAGAGGTGGAGTTCATATGACAAACGTCATGTTTTCATGTGATTTGTGTTAACCAAACCCTACCGGGAAGTGCTGAATGTCATCTTCTTGCTTTATACTCGTTGTGTCTGTTTGGGAATGATTTTGTATCTTGGTAAGACGCAATCTGCAAGCGAACTACTACTTTGAGATCATTACTAATTATATTAGCTTTAATGCTCGGCCTCGATGTCTGTGGCCAGAATTGGGACACTTATCTAGAAGATAATGATGTGAAGATCGAATTCGCTAGCTTGAACGTATTGACCGATAGTACTTATGGTGAAAAAGTCATCTTCAGATATACGAATAAGACAGATAAGAGAATGAGGTTGAAATTTGTTCGGAAAGTAAAATATGTCGATGAATCGTCTGTTAGAGAACGCAGGCACAAATACAAGGTATTTCTAGAACCAAATGAGGTCATTCAAGCGAGACTGGATTGTCCGGTAAAGGAGAACAGCATTTATCAACTGTTCATTGGTTGGAATACTGATCCTTATCATGTTGATTCATTTATGATCGACAAGGTGAATCATTTGTGATATGCTTAGATCAACACTCATTCTCATTCTTTTTTTAGCCTTTCAGTCTAAAGCTCAAAACAATGATGAACCTTTGAATGCTTATAGGGTTCTTGCTTCGCATAACAGCTACAAGCTCAAACCCGACCCAAGGGTGTCTAAGTTCCTAAACAAAATCAAGAATAAACTTGGTGAGGAAAATGATCCTATTCAGCTTGAATATGCTCATGAATTGCTGAGTGTTCAACTCGATAGTTTTAATGTAAGAGGATTTGAGCTGGATGTCTATGCAGATCCGAAGGGTGGTAAATACTACAAAAGAAGGATCAATGGTTTTGTAAGAGGTAAAAGAAAACGTTCCAAAGTGCCTGCCTTGAAAGAACCGGGATTCAAGATCATCCATATTTCTGATGTGGATTATGAAACCAATTATTTTACGCTGGAATCCGCACTTGAGGAGATTGTAGACTGGTCCAAGAATAATCCTGATCACAGTCCGGTGTACATCAATATTGAAGCTAAAGGGTCTGGTATGGGTAACGAATCTGGACTGCTGAGGTTTCTAGGGTTCGAAAAAGCGATAGCCTACGATTCAATAACATACGATCAATTAAATAAAGAGCTTCTCACTTTCATACCTTCTGAACAGTTATTGACACCCAAGGAGTTTCAAGGAGATTTCAGCTCCATTCGGGAGCGTATTGAATCTATTGGATGGCCTTCTGTTGAAGAGTTTAAAGGAAAACTGTTTTTCATATTAGAAGGTGATCGGTCCGATTGGTATGCAACTAAGGTCAATGCAGGAGCTGATCTACCCATGTTTGTATATGGAAATACCGAAGATCCAATGACTCTTTTTGTAAGAAGAAATCAACCGATCGGAAATGAGGCTGAAATAAAGGAACTGTCAAAAGACTTCATAGTGAGAACTCGGACTGATGCGGGAACACTCGAGGCTAGAGCAAATGATCAAAGTAGGAAAGAAGCCGCTATTCGATCAGGTGCACAAATTGTTTCTACGGATTATTACCGTCCTGATCTTGAATTGAGTGAGTTTAGCGTCACCCTCGAAGAAATTCTAAGAGAATAATCTATTTACGCCGTTCCCAGTAGCGGATTGCCCGATTGCGCGTGTTTAGACGAATATCTTCCCAGAACAAGTTTACATCTCCAATATGGTAGTTAGACATTGTGAAAGACATATATCTAAACGGGAATTTAGGGGTTGTAATCCAAACACCTCCATCTATTAGGTGTGTTTCAAAGCTCTTACGGTACATTTTTCCATTCGAAAAAAGGAACCCTTGATGTTTTTCTTTAGCTGCAACTTCAGAAGAATCCCATGTCACAGGGTTGATTGCCGCCTTTCCTTTGTACCAGTTGTTGTATTGAGGAGTTGAGTAGTTCTTTTTGAATGTATTCCAGGTCACGAATCCTCCAATAGAATCCTTATGTGCAAGAAGGTCTATGCATTCGTACTGATCCTCTTCCAATCCGATACCAGGCAGGTATGCCGCAATTAATTGATCTTGCAGTGGTGTACCATCAAAGAAGTCTTTTAATAACATAGAAATATGAGTTGCTCCCTGACTGTGGCCAGCAAGTATGATGGCGTTTCCATTATTGTGATGCTCAAGATAGAACTCAAATGCACGTTTAATGTCTGAATAGGCGAGTAGTAAAGCTTCTCGACCGCGGCCCTCTAAGTTGCTGTAAGAACGCAAATGTGCCTGGCGGTAAAATGGCACATATAGTTCACCCGTATTGGCCCATGCTGAAGCTTGAAATTTTACGGCTGATTCGATCACATCTTTTCTGTGCTTTTCATTTGTGACGGGATAATTCCAGAGTGTATCCTTGCTGCTTACTAAAAGGGTAGGATAGACATAAAAAACATCCGTGTGTTCGATCACTGTATCTTGAATGTAACTTTTTAATCCTTCGGGATAGTTGGTAGGCCTAACTGCCCAATTATAAGCGTCGAAATAATTTAATGAATCCTCTTGTCCAAAAAGAAGGAGACTCTTGAAAATTATACCTAATACTAGTATTGATCGCATATGCAAAAATAAAAAAAGGAGGTCAAAACCTCCTTTCCTTAATATTCTTAATGTTGATGACCACCTGGTCCATGAGCATGACCGTGACTTATCTCGTCTTCAGTAGCATCTCTTAGGTCCATTACATCAATAGCAAAGTGTAGTTCCATATCTGCCAATGGGTGGTTAAGGTCCAATGTAACGTTTTCTCCTTCGATCTCAGAGATTGTGGCAATTGCCGGTCCCTGTTCAGTCTCTAGTTGAACCTGCATCCCGATCTGCATTTCTTCATCACCCTGGAATCCACTTTTCGGTACAACATGCAGAAGATCATCACTTCTCTTTCCATATGCGTTTTCAGGTGCGATCACCGTGCTAAATGAGTTTCCTTTTTCTTTTCCTTCTAACTCAGCTTCAAGACCTGGAATAAGTCCTCCAACACCATGTAAATAAACCAATGGTTCGCGACCTTCAGATGTGTCTAAAATTTCTCCTGCACTGTTTTTTAAAGTGTAATTCAGCGTAACCACTGTGTTCGTTTGAATCTTCATAATACGTTATTGTGCCACGAAGTTAGGGCTATTATTTCGTAATCCTAAAATCTCTTAGAAAGAAACATTGTTACTTTTTTATTCTGATGAATTTCAAGTGTAGAAACCCGTTAAAACAATACACATGAAAACAATACTGCTTAAAAAAGTTCTGATCGGTCTTGTCGCGATTGCCGGAATAACAGGAGGCGTTGCATTACTCATTAGCTCTCAACGATCTCAGCCGGTTCATTTGGGGATTGTGAAACCAACAAAAATGGAGGTGCCTTTTGATAAGAATGAATTCAGTGTTGAGGAAGGTTTTGTTTATGAAGGAAAGTTTGGGACAGAAGTTTCAGTTCCAGCGAATGCCTTTGTGAATAAAAAGGGAGAGCCGGTGTCGGGAAAGGTTGAGTTAAGGGTGAGAGAGTTTCATGGACTCAAGGATATATTTCTCTCCGGTATAACGATGCAATCAATAGAAGGTGATGAAGTGATGAAATCAGGTGGGATGATCGAAATAAGAGCTTTTCAGGGCGAAGATTCTCTAGAGCTTGCAAAGGGAAAGGAACTCGATATAAAACTGGCTTTTACGGGAGAACCAGATGAGAACTATAGTTTATTTTACTTGGAGAACGATAATGTATGGAGTGAGCCGATGGAGTATGAAACAGTTGAAAATGAAACAAAACAGGCTAAATTGGTAGAGATCGAGAAACTCGATATGACCTCTGACAGTGTGTTTGAAATTCATACCGCATATCAGGGAAGACCTTTCTTAAAAATGTGGAAAGATGTAAAATGGCAATTATTCAATTGTACGGGAGAGCTTCCCTACACAGAGGTGAATGGTGTGATCTGGGATTACGTGCATGTGAAACCACTTGATGCGGAGCGTAAACTGTTTTCGATCGATATGGTTTCTACGATGCACACTTACAATGGAAAAATGAAGCAGTACGTTTCTAATCTAATCGCGAGACCAATACTTAGTGATTTGGATCTTGCTGCTATCCAAAGGCGAGGCGAGGAGATTGAAAGTGAGCTTGCAAAACAAGTTAATGCGCTTTTTGAAAAGGAGAAAAGAGATGCCGAGCGTGTGAAGAAAGAATTGAAAGAACTCAAAACGGAAGGAGTAAATGATAGATTGACACTTGAGGAGCGAAAACAGCAAGCGATTGCGGAATATGAAGAAGCCTTAAAAAGAGAACAGGAGGAATTTCAAAAGCAGTCATCAAGAGCGGCTCTTTTTAGCAAGTTTAAAGCTAGCCAGTTGGGAATCTTAAATGTCGATTGTTTTCTTGGTCTGAATTTGCAAGATTTAGTTTGCAGGTTCGTAATCGACGGGGAAATTATAAATAGAGAAACAGCGATGACATATCTAATCCTTGAGGATGCTTGCACTGTAGCACGATTAGGGAGAGGGCGTCGAACAAGTTTTCCTAATCTGGAAGAGGACTGCTCAGTGATCATCATCTATGACGATGGTTGGATAGGTTGGGTAAATGCAGATGAGTACAAAGAAAAATTAGATCAAGGAGCCAGCACGTCCGATTTGGTTGAATTCAGAGGTAAAAAGATGACGAATGAGGAACTTGATAAAAAAATTGGAGATATTGGTCGAAAGAAAATAGAGAAAAACAGGGCCGTTTGGCGAGCTAAGTTTTCCTAAAATTAAAAGTTATAAACTATAAAAATACGTATCATGAATAAGTACATTTTAATTCTTACTTCCTTCATTATAGGATTAAGTGTGAGTGGACAATGTTTACAGTCTACAATGAATACGGATATATTGTACCGTGGATTCAAGAATAAAATTGATCTGAAAGACTGCAAAGATGTTGTAACTATTGTTTCGAATGAATGTTCCATCTCCAAACAGGATGGAGACTTTATTGTGAAGACCGGTAATTCTAATAGCGCTGTATTACATGTTTTGTCTTCTTTAGGTGACACATTGAATTCTAAAACTTACAGAGTATTGAACTTACCTACACCGACGGTATTCTTGAGTGGTGTTGCTTCCGGACAAAGTGCAAACAAAGGTTCAGGAATAGTTCAGGTGAAATATGGAGCAGGTATTCCAATTAAAGAAAGTTTTGAAGTTAAGAGCTGGGAGCTGAGAATGAATGATGCCGTAGTAAAAGGAAAAGGAGTTCAACTCAATGAAAATGCAAAGGTGGTTTTGAGGTCAGGGAGCAGGGGAGATACCGTTACAATTATTACTACCGTAGTTTGCGCAGACTCAATTGCTCGAAAAATAGGGGGTACATGGACATTAAATTAAATACTGTGAATAAATTATTAACATCGATATTTTGTGGCTTTTGTTTATCTGGTTTATCTCAGGAGACGATCATAATTGATAGGGACAATTCGAATCGGCCAATATTTGATTATGATGACCCCTTCAGTCTTGTCAGTCTTTTAAAGTTTAATTGGATCGAGGAGATCAATGGGATGGATTCGCCTACCATTGAGTACTTAACTAAGAAAAAATTAATTGATAGCGTTTATTTCTTTGATGGAGAGCAGATTACAACTCCATTGATAGAAGAAGATCCGAAATCACCTGGTTTTGGGGAGCCTGTTACTGTGGTTGATTCGGAAACAGGCATGGAAACCTTTGTGTATCCGGCCCCTGAAAGGACGTATTACGATGTTGATGATATTTCTCGCATACTGATTATCAAGGATACCGTTCGAAACTTCATTACAGGAGAGAAGTATTATGGAATCAAAGAGGTCGGATTTGCTAAAAAGTATGAGTCCGATAAGAAGTATACAGTTACCATGCGTATACCTTTTGAATATCTAATGCGGATGGATGCCTTTAAAGCGCTGGTCAAATTGCCCGAAGAGGTCAAAAAGGAATTATCGGATAAATCCAATGAACGTTCTTTGTTCAATCAAGTTAAAAAAGACAGATATGAAAGACGTTCGAGAAGAATCATGTACCAAAGAGATACAGCAGCGAAAAATCCCATAGATTTAAATTACAGTTTACCTGACTATCGAATTATGCAAAATGGCTTCACGAGGTTCAGACGTTCAAAGAATCTCGCTGGAATCCAATCTGAAATGTACCGCACGAACAGTCTTGCATTTAAACACTCCTTCGATGTTCCATTCACGAGTTCTGATCCAAAGATCCTCTACAGCCATTTTGAAGTGCTAGATACGGTGTTTTATGGAAGATCACCGCTAATAGATGAAGATCCAAATTCACCAACATTTGGTGAGCCGTTGACCAAAGAGAACGAGAACGGACAACTTTCTTTTGTTTACCCGAAAGAAGAGTATACCTACCATGTTGAATTTGAGCCTGAGAGTGCCTATTTGCTTATGGATTTTTATTACATAGATGGAAAAAGGAGCAGAAACTTTGGAATAGTCCCTGAGCATCTAATTTTTACAGGAGATGCGGGTGATAAAGAGCATTTAATTTTTACTGTTTATATGTACGATGAGAATTTGGATAAGTGGGGGAAACGCATTGACATGGAAGCTTACAATGACTTTGTAAAATCCATACCAACCTATGATCAATTAGAGTGGAGACGAATTCTCTTAAACCAGGCAAGCAATAATAACGCATTGATGAGGCAAGGCAGCAAGGAGTGGCAAAAACAATTTAACTAACCAGTATTTGGCATGGTAAATACCATGCTTGCATGAGGAGGAGCTCTCCTTATTTCATGGGTGCCTGTTTCAGGCACCCTTCATTATTTTCCAACGGCCGTCAACATGCTTTAGTAAAGCGATCTCAATTTCATTAAAATGTGCTTTAAACTTTCGGTTTTTAAACACCGGCCATGCTTTCAAAAATGCACTTCGGGTTAGGTCTCTGTTTGCAATGGTAACATGTGGGTGAAATGATTGGTAATGTTCCGGTAATTCCAGCTCAAGTGACGTTGATATTTTAGAAACTAGGAAAGCCCTCATTTCATTGAGTACGTCAGTTTTGATAACATTTACGAATAATACTTTGTTCCTGAATTCACCGAAACCGCTCAATTCGATCTCCATTGGTTTTTTTATTAAAGAAGATGCATCCTTAAAAGCGGTAACGACTTCATCTTCCCTTTCATATCTAAAAGGTGGAAGCAATGTAATATGAACGGGGATCTTGAGTTGTCTGGAAGCATTGTATTTTGAAGCCATCTCTTGCTGAAAGGATCTTATTTCATTATCCAATTCTTCTGGTAGCATGATGGCAACGAAGTAAAGATGCATTTCAGTAAATGTTAATACTTTAAATTTAGTTTATATTTAGCTCATCAAAACGGAAGACTTATGAAGAAACTGCTACTTTTTTTGCTAGCGACTCCAATGGTTGCGACCTCTCAATATAATGTTGAATATTCAGTTACTGTAAAACAGTTAAAAGCGAATGCGGATAACTGCGATGGCGGAGCGCCATTTTGCCTGAATGCACCGCAAGATCCGATCTACAATATCTGGGTAACGGATGGGGCAGGTAATGAAGCGACGAATTGCTGGATTTTTGAAGATGATAATGCCGCTGCATACGGAGTTTGGACCGATATTCAGAATTTGGAGATAGCGTTTGAATCAGGGGTGAATACAAGCTACATTAACGTTGATATGTCAGGATTTGAGACAGACAACCTTAATCCCGGTTGCGACCCTGCAGGTATTGGGGGAGATGATCAAATTTACTCTAGACAATTGGTTCAGCAGTTCGATCTATTTGCGATTCCTCAAAACACACCGTATACAACAACAGTTGATCTGGATGGTGTTTATTTTGCTCAGCTTGACATCCTTTGGACGGATCTGAATGCCGGGATCAGCACCCTACAGCAGGACCTTGATTTTAAACTTGCTCCAAACCCAACTTCCGGAGAATTCACGGTTTCTTTTGATGGTTCAAATGTGAATGGATTTGAGATCGAAGTGATCGATCTGACAGGAAGAAAGGTATACCAGAATAACGTTTCAGGAAGTGTACATACGATCGATCTTACGGGTGAACAGCCTGGGATCTACTTTGTGAATGTTTCCATTGATGGCTCAAAGGCCGTGGAACGTTTGATCATCAAATAAGACAGCATGGTAAACGTTGAAAAGGCATCAGGAGACCTAGTGCCGTTCGACATAGAAAAACTGCGAACTTCTCTTTATCGCACAGGAGCCAATGATGCCATAATCGATGGGATTCTTGGCCAGATAGAATCAGAGTTGTTTGAAGGTATGACGACGAAAGAGATCTATAAACGTGCGTTTGGTCTATTGAAAAAACGTTCGCGTCCCTCAGCCGCAAAGTATAAGTTAAAGCGTGCGATACACGAATTAGGTCCTTCCGGCTATCCCTTTGAGGATTTCGTAGCAGAAATACTCAAGTTTCAGGGCTATAAAACTAAAGTAGGCGAGATCATACGAGGACATTGCGTTCAGCATGAGGTGGATATTATTGCGGAAAATGAAGATGAGCTGCTGATCGTAGAGTGTAAATTTCACATACATCAAAATAGACATACAGATGTCAAAGTACCTCTTTATATCCATTCGCGCTACAATGATATTATTCGCAAATTTTCGACAAATGAAA
>JBMSGX010000078.1:0-9718 GCA_049416285.1 Crocinitomicaceae bacterium
GGTTCACGTAGCCATTCAACAAAATTCAGCTTATTCACAAGTCGGTCTATTCACTAAAATTAAGGAAAATTACAAATTTGCCACGGATGCGTTGAACATATCCAGTATTATCTGATCAAATATTTCTTCTACTAATTGATCCTCAACACTTTGTAAGTCGGAAGATTCGGAATCGAAATCTTGAAAGAAGGTGAAGCTTCGATCAAAATCAAACTGATCGTTTCGCATGTTGATATAAGTGGCCTGTACAGTGATGCTCACTCGGGTCGTTGCAGAAACTTGAAGTCCGTCTCCTTGATTTGCATTAGGAGCTACTGGAGTCACCGTATAACTAGATATATAACCTTCGAACTGTAGGTCGCCGTTTTCTTCGACAAGTGTGAGGTTTGTGTTTTGTTGGAAATAGTCACGCATGGTTTCGGTAAAAACCTGACTCATGTTTGAGGGACCAAGCAAGGCGTTATTGTAGAATTGTTGAATAGAAATCGTTTGCTCTCCGCTAACCAAACTTGCGCCCGTGAACGAATAGACTGAACAACCGGACAGCCCGAGGATGGACAGTAATAGACTAAAAATTATCAATCTCATACTGCTTGATTTTTCTGTACAGGGTGCGTTCAGATATTCCAAGATCCTGAGCGGCATACTTTCTTTTATTATTGTTTTTCTTGAGTGCCTTCAAAATCATTTCCTTTTCCTTTTTTTCAAGAGATAGTGATTCCTCCTCATCTTCATGAGAAATGTCCTCTATCTCAACGTCAAACTCAGAATCGGATTGTGAATCAATTATTATTGGCTCATTTGTCTGAATAGCGGGTTCTGGTAGAGCCAATTCCGTTTTTATTTCGGTTTCAAATAGGTGCTTATGATCTTCGAAGATCTCTTGCCCAAGGGAATCATTTTTTAGCATCTTGTGAACAAGGTTCTTGAGATCGTTCATGTCACTTTTCATATCGAAGAGGACTTTGTACAAAATATCCCTTTCAGACATGGTTTCTGAACCACTATCCTCAATAATTGCAGGTAGGTGTCTCTCTGATGGCAGGTATTTTCTTAAAACATCAAGAGTAAGTTCTCTTTGCATCTCCAGCACACTAATTTGCTGAACGATGTTCTTTAGTTGACGAATATTACCAGGAAAGTGGTAGCTCATCAAAAGCTTTTTAGCGTCTTCCTTTAGAGAGAGGGGCTTGTTTCGGTAAGTTTCCGAAAGATCTGAAGTGAATTTCCTAAATAGCAGTACTATGTCTTCACCACGTTCTCTTAAAGGGGGAACAAAAATCGGTACAGTGCTTAACCTGTAGTAGAGGTCTTCTCTAAACTTTCCTTTTGCCACTGATTCTGCCAAGTTCACATTGGTGGCAGCAAGGACACGAACATCTGTCTTTTGAACTTTCGATGATCCCACCTTGATGAACTCACCATTTTCCAAAACTCGAAGTAACCTAGCCTGGGTACCTAATGGCATTTCACCAATTTCATCCAGGAATATTGTGCCTCCATTTGTTTCCTCGAAATAACCTTTTCGTTGATCTAACGCCCCTGTAAAAGCTCCTTTCTCATGTCCGAAAAGCTCCGAATCTATTGTCCCTTCCGGGATCGCACCGCAGTTAATCGCGATGAATTGTCCGTGCTTTCTGTGACTAAGTGAGTGAAGGATTTTTGAAAAAGATTCTTTACCAACACCACTTTCACCACTTATGAGTACTGACATTTCTGTTGGGCCTACCTGAAGAGCGACCCGTAAAGCGTGAAGTAACTTGGAAGAGTTGCCAATGATGCCAAACCTCTGCTTAACCGATAATATTTCCTGATCAGAAATGGGTATCATACTACTTCTCCAAAAAGTGTTGCTGCAGAACAATCGTTCACTTTCACATTCACATAAGTTCCTTTATCGTAATTCGCATCATCGAAGATGATTACTTTATTGGCACTATTTCTACCTTGCATTTGATGCTCGGACTTTTTGCTTTTTCCCTCGATGAGGACCTTGAAGGTTTTTCCAATGTCAAGCTTATTTCTGTCCAAGGAGATTTTTTGTTGCTTACTGATTATTTCTTGTAATCGCCTCTTTTTGGTTTCAATAGGAATATCATCTTCATACTTTTTAGCTGCCAAAGTTCCCGGACGTTCAGAATAAAAGAACATGTAAGAGAAGTCATATTGTACAATATCCATCAAGGACAGAGTGTCTTTGTGTTCATCCTCTGTTTCTGAGCAAAAGCCAGCAATCATATCTGAGCTAATACCACAATCGACTCCAAGAATTTCCCGTATAGCTCTAACTCTATCTAAGTACCAGTCCCTGTCATAGGTCCTGTTCATCATTTCAAGCACTCTTGAATTACCGCTTTGAGCTGGCAAGTGGATGTAATTGCAGATGTTATCATACTTTTTCATCGTATAAAGCACTTCATCTGTAATGTCCTTCGGATGAGAAGTGGAAAATCTTACACGTAAGTCTGGATGAACCTTGGCGACCATTTCCAAGAGCCCAGCGAAACTGGTTATTTCATCAATGCCTTGTTTCTCCAAACGAGCCTTGTTGTTTTCATCAGCTGACCATTTGTATGAGTCAACATTTTGACCGAGTAGCGTGACTTCTCTGAAACCTTTTTCAAATAAATCCTTTGCTTCCTGAACAATTGAATAGGGATCTCTACTTCGTTCTCGTCCACGGGTGAATGGAACAACACAAAAAGAACACATGTTGTCGCAACCGCGCATAATGGAAATGAAGGCAGTTACACCATTTGAGTTCAATCGAACAGGTGTGATATCCGCATACGTTTCTTCTCTTGATAGAAACGTATTCATACCCTTACGACCTTCGCTTGCCTCCTCGACAAGTTTCGGCAAATCGCGATAGGCATCAGGACCGATTACGAGATCGACAATCTTTTCTTCTTCCAGAAGCTTTGATTTAAGCCTTTCAGCCATGCAGCCCAAGACACCGATAGTAATCGACGGATTTAGTTTTTTAATGGAATTGAAATGGTTCAAACGATTTCTTACCGTTTGCTCAGCCTTTTCTCGAATAGAGCAGGTATTTATTAGAATCAATTCAGCATCTTCTGCGTTTGAGGTAGTTCCAAATCCTTCTTTCTGAAGAATTGATGTTACAATCTCGCTATCCGAGAAATTCATTTGACAACCATAACTTTCTATGTAAAGCTTCCGAGCAGCGCTTGAATCTCTTTCCTCAGACACCTTCCTTTCGCAACTTTCCTCAGTCACTTCCTTGTCTAGAAGGTCAATATCAGCAATAAGTCCATTCATAATCAGAACGCAAAGATAGAACTGTCACTATAATGTGACAATCTGTCAGCAGATATAATGAACTTCAAACCTGATTAGTTTCCTTTGTGAAATGGCAATAATTAAAAAAGTCAATGGGATTGAACCTCGTTGTGGAAAAGATTGCTGGTTCGCTGAAACTGCAGTGATCGTTGGGGATGTGGAAATGGGAGATAACTGTACGGTTTGGTTCAGTGCAGTCCTGAGAGGGGATGTACATTCCATAAAGATTGGAAACAATACCAATATTCAAGACAATGCCACTGTGCACTGTACGTATCAAACTGCACCGACAACTATCGGGTCTAATGTCACCATAGGACATAATGCAATTGTGCATGGCTGTACGCTGCAAGATAATGTACTAGTAGGTATGGGGTCAATAGTGATGGATCATGCTGTAGTCAAATCAGGAGCGATTATTGCGGCAGGAGCAGTAGTACTAGAAAACACCATAGTGGAGGAGAATACGATATATGCCGGCGTACCTGCTAAAGAAGTGAAGAAAGTCGATGGTTCAAACATCGAAATGATGCAACGAATTGCGGGGAACTACGTGAAATATGCCTCCTGGTTCGACAAAGAAGAATAGTATGTTAAGGTTTGCTTTAAATGTAATCGCAGTTCTGATTGTTTCTTACCTTTTGCCCGGAGTCCATTTGGCTGGCTTTTGGTCAGCTTTGGTATTGGCATTGGTTTTAGGCTTTCTAAATGTAATTGTACGACCTATTCTAATTTTCCTCACACTGCCTGCAACCATTGTGACGGTTGGCTTATTCTTGCTAGTCATTAATGCGGTAATAATATTAATGGCGGATTTTATTTTGGCAGGCTTTGACGTAGAGGGCTTTTGGTGGGCTCTTTTATTTAGCTTATTACTTTGGTTGACGAATGCCTTTTTGAAGGATGTGACTGGCGAATCAGACAAGAAAAAAGGAGCTCAATGAGCTCCTTAATTTTTTAGAAGTAAACCGGACATTGTGGGTCCCGTTTATTGTTCTTAATCTTTATGCGATAGTTAACCATGATCTCATGTGTTCCCTTAGTGTATTCCGTTAGGGGAGAAGTAATGGCATCATAGGCATATCCAACTCTAAAGTTTTCATTCAAAATAAATTGGCTAATGAAAACGACTGCATCTCCACTTCTATATGAAACACCCACGTAAGCGATGTTCTCGAAAATGACCGTTCCATTAAGATCCCAGCCAATTGGAACGTTTTCTTGAGCTCTAATTAGAAATGCCGGACTTAACTTGATCAAAGGACTTACATCAAATACCACCCCACCAGTTGCATAATAGAACCTGCTTTCTCTTCCATTGACTGGAACATCCGTTTGAATATCAAAAACCTTATTGTTTATGATATACGGAACTGAAAACCCTAGATACATTCGTGGATTAGCGAAGTATACACCGGCCCCGAAGTTTGGCGAGAATTTACTAATATTTGTGTATAGCGGGTCCGTAGGATCAAAAGCCTCAGCATCTGTGAAGTTAGATTGTCGGTTATTAAACCCTCCTTGAATTCCCAGGGCTAATATCCCGACACCAGTACGAATTTTATAGGCATAATTGCCATAAAATCCCATGTCCTCGTGAACACCAACCTTATCTCGGGACATCAGGAGTCCCACACCTATCTGGTTGGAGTTGAAAGAATTGTGAACCGCTACGGATTGTAGAACCGGAGCACCATCGACGTTGATCCACTGATCTCTGTTCGTAAAACTTGCACTAAAAATGTTTAAACTGCCAGCGTACGCAGGATTAAGTACTAATCCATTGAACATGTAGGTAGAGGTGACTGGGCGTTGTTGCCCGAAACCGACTAAGGCAAAACCTAGCGTAGCTACAGTTAAAATTCGTCTAAATCTCATGTTCAAAAAATTTATCTAAGAATTTCAATATATCCCTGCAATAAGTCGGATCCATCTCCTCTGTTAATTATATAATAGTAAGTACCATCCGGCAGTGGTTTACCTCTATCACTGAGTCCTTCAAATCGTTTATCTGAATTGTTGTATCCCTCTGTGTAATAAACACTCTGTCCGGCTCGCGTGAAGATTTCCACTGTATTGTTTGGAAAGAAATCCAAACAATCGATCATAAAGAAATCATTCTTTGAATCGTCATTTGCAGTTACAAAGTTGTAAATCCTAAGCTCTGTGACAATCTCGAAAGAAGCTGAGTATTCACAGCCATCATCCGCAACGAAGAACACTTCATATTTACCAGGACTTAAACCACCAATCGCTCCGTCAACTATCGGTAAACCAGTCGCGTCATAAGTCAGTCTGTTGCCACTTTCATCGAACCAGGCTGCTGAATCAACGAAATTGGTGGTTTCGAAAGTGATATTGGCTTTTCCGTTAAACTGGTTGATTGCTCCATCTTCAGTTCTTAAGCAGAAAGAATTAGTCGCATTGACTTCAAAAATAACTTCAGGAATTTCCGTTTTAATCTCTGCCGGAACCAGTCCCGACTCACAACCGGTTATCGTGTTTGTCGCTTTGACTAAATACATTCCTTCATCTAAGGTAGATATCTGGCTGCCACTAAACAGGACGGTAGTTGCGTCGTTACTGTCATACCAATCGAACCTGAAATTCTGAGTGATGCCATTAACAGTGGCCACAGCCTCTCCGTTTGGAATGGTACAGTGAGTGTTTTCTTTAATCACAATCACAGATGGTTCTGGAACGAAAGTGGCCAGTGGGTCAACTTCAATTTGAAACTGTCTTGGGAATGAGCAACCTGTAATCAAATTAGTCATTACGACCTCATAAGTCCCAGCATACAAGGAATCAGCATAATGTGGGCCTTGTATAGGGAATCTAGCCTCTGCTGGCATTGAAATTTTATTCCACTCGATAGAATATTGCTGTCTATCCGTATTTACAACCTCCGAATATCCATTTCGTAATTCAGGATAACAATACGTTACGTGGGTGAATTCCACTTCAGGGACATAGTCTTTATCAGTAGCATCCTCAATTGTAAACTCAATTACTTCTGAGTGACAATTGTCAACATTTGGATCAGCTAGTACCAACAAAGAATACTTACCTGCATTTGGATCACTGTCATTCAAGCCAGCAAGTCCTTCGATTACCGAACCATTCTCAGCGTAATCACCCATTGGCGGGTTAGTCGGATCAATTCCCAAATTGTGTCCGTCGTACCATCTATACTCATAAACGAGACCCAATTCCGGTTGTACATAGAACAGTGAATCTCCCTTACTTGGATCATTTCTGTCATAGTTAGGATTAATGAGGACAATACTAGGAATATTCGCAGCTGCAATACCATTGAAATTGGCACAATTGGAATTAGCAGTTGTGGAAACTGTGACCTTCAACGGATCTGGGGATTCATCTTTCAGTAAGTAAGAGTTGGAAATCGTTTCACAGCCCGTATCATCGTTTCGAACCGTTACCACATACGACCCAGGAGGGATTCCAGTAATTGCTGCACTGTTTAAATCTATTCCCGCATAAATTGGGTCTGATTCCACGATTCGACCATCTAAATCTACACCTGTCCATGAAAAACTATATCCACTAGGTTCGGTACCACCAGGAGTGCTTCCTTCTGCTGTTATGGATCCGTTCCCTTGAGTGATATCACATCTTGTGTTCGGTCTGAAAGCAACAAAACTAACTTCTGGTGGAATGGTTTCATCGAATATTACCACTTCTCTTGCTGAGCTTAAGGCGCATTCCAAGTCTTCATGTATTGCCTGCACGTAATACGTACCTGGTCCAAATCCGGCAGTTGGATTTGATGAATCCTGGTTGAAGATAACAGGATCATTTCCTGCCGCTATGGTAGCAATAGGACTTGGGTTCGAACCATCCTCAGGTTCAGTGTCGTAAAGTTCAAATCTATAATCGCTTATTGAACCGTAACTCATTGCACTAATCGAAATAGCTCCATTGAACGGAATGCAATTTGTAACATGTGTGGTATCGAGTGCAGTGATAACAGGCACTAAAGGTTCATTGGACAAGAATGGGTATTCAGAAATCACGCATTGTGAAGTATTGTCCCGGACCTCTATTTCATATCTTCCTGTTCTATATCCATCTAAAATATTTGTTGTTTCTAAAACACCAGATATTCGATTAAGGTTGACGTCAACTTCATACCAGAAGAAGTCATAATTTCCGCCTGATGCGTTACCATCAGCTAAAGCAACCAGTCGTCCATTACCATTTCCTGAATCATCACAACTAATATCAGCCTGTTCTTCATCGATTTGAACCAGAGGATAGACAATATCTTCTTCAAAGATGGTGAACTCAATCACATCAAAACATTCCGAATTCGGATGGGTGAGAGTAGCGTAATAAGTCCCGAAACTATATGTGCCGAAAGCATCTGTCGCTGTTTCATCGACCCCTAGTCCTTCCCATGTCATAAGTGTCAAAGGATCTTCATCAGTAACAGGCTGCATTAAGTTGATATCTTCAAAAACCTCGAGTGTATATCCTGCCGCAATCAAAGCAGTTGAATCCATTTCAAAACCGTCATACTTTCCTTCCACTAGTCTGAACTTGCCATTGTCAAAGCAGTACGTTTTGTTAACTAGGACGGTTTCTGTGATTACTGGATTGACCTCTATGTTTTCCACGGTAAACGCCTCAGTGACAGAACATTGAGTGTCAGTATTTGTTACTGTAACTTGATAATCTCCGTCAGGAACACTCCAAATCGAATCTCGATAATTCGCTATTCCGTAGACTGAAACATCATTTCCGGCATTCACGCCAGATGTTGCCTCCCAGAAATATGTAAACGGACCATCGGGATCGATATCATCAGTCACTTGCACCCTTAGCAAGCCAATCGCCATGTCTCCACCAACACAGTTTTGGTTTTCTTCAGCCGTTACTAGCGTGACGGAAGGTCGTTTGCTAATATCCTGAATAGTAACTTCTAATTCAGAAGAGGTACAACCACTCATTGCCGTTGCAGAAAATACGTACGTATCCGGATCCAGATTATCAAACCTGACTATCGCCGTGTTTGTAGGGAATGTAGGACCAGCGATGTAAGCAATGTCAGGAGTAATGGTACTACCATTTGAAGAAGTAATTGACCAAGTGTAATCGGCTAAATCTGTTGCTTCAGCACCATTAAATGTAATAGCATCGGCTCTAAGCACTATGCTTCCATTACCCATTCCTGAAGCAGACGTTGCGTCACATATAGTATTGGCAGTAATCTCGGTATCATCTATATTAAGTGATGGGAAAATTTCCTGAGGAAGAATTTCAAACACCTTAGTGAAATCACAACCCAGAGCTGGCGATCCTCCGGATGTTTTTTGCGCATAGAGTGTATAAAATCCGTCAGCTAATCCTGAAAGTTCCGTTTGATCGGTTGAAGGACTGGTATCCATAGCTGTGCCTTGATTACCAGCTGCAAATAATTCATTTCCAACTATAACTTCATCCCCTCTATACCACGTAAGTGTATAATTCGAAGGAGGATCTTGATCCGCTCTGTCTTCAAGGATGCTAACAGTAAGTGTGCCGTCACCATTGTTAGGTGCTCCGTCATTACAGAATGTTGATGGATTAATGTCATTTTGAATTATAGATATTAGATCTACATTCCTTTCATCGATTGTAAACTCGATGTAGTCATCTACGCTTTGTTCACATCCGGTACCATTTGCAGCGGCTTCATTAGTAAGTCCGAGGAAGTAAGTTCCCGGAGGTAGTCCGGTGATGACATTGGCACCTGCTGCACCATTTGCAGTAGCTGTTGCACTGTCCATTTCAAGGAACTGCACGCCAGGAAATGCGGTACCATCGATAAGGGTTAGTGTACCGGCATTGTCGTAATACCAATCGAAGGTGTAATCAGTGATTGCATAGTCACCGCCTCCAATGCTGAGGGTTCCTGTCGGTCTGGTCTCAGAGATGTCTAGAACTTCATATGCACCATTTAGAGGGTTACAATCGGAGGCAGGGTTGACATCATAGTCAGCGTCTTCGGTTGATCCCACGGTGATGGTAGTTTCGAAAGAATCGATGGTCACATCGAGTAGTACGCTTCTACAACCATCTCCCGGGCTGTTTTCGTCTTCTACTCTGACATAGTATGTACCAGCCGGTAGATTAGAAGCCACATTTCCGTCAGCATTGAAAGTGACGGTAGTCACGGCGTTAGATCCATCGAGTGCATCCATTTCGGCTGCATCTTCATACCAGAAGTATGAGTAGTCACCAGGGGTCATCGAACCATTGGAGACTGTTACGGTTGCTTGTCCTGTAGGAGAGAAGGCAGCATCACAAGACACATCGAATCCTGTTTGAGCGACGGTAGCAGCCGGCAGTATTTGCAGGTCATCGATTGTAAACTCGATGTAGTCATCTACGCTTTGTTCACATCCGGTACCAT
>JBMSGX010000079.1:0-9662 GCA_049416285.1 Crocinitomicaceae bacterium
TTTTGCAATGCTCTTGGTCAATTCCTTATTCGTCACATTTCCCTGAAGCACATTAAACGTGCCTTCAAGAGCATTTTTCAAGACATGCTCAACAATATTTGGAATCTCATGGATATCCAACCACTGAACGATCTGCTTCCCCGATCCCAAGGCAGCACCGGCTCCTAATTTAACCGGTTGTGATATACGCGGAATTGCACCTCCCTGATCTGATAAAACAATACCAAATCGTAACGCCAAACAATGGATCTTTTCCGGAAAGAGGCTCAACGTCTCTTCCCACTTTTTCACTAATTGTGATGTGTAGTCCTCCCCATAAGCATCTTCCTCGGTATACAATCGTCTGATGTCATCAAACCCGAAACACGTTATTCCGGACGCCGTGATATAATGCTTTAAATGCTTCAGCTCCTGCGAGATTTCTGCTAAATATTCAGCCGGAAGAATGCGGGAATCTTCAAGTTCTTTTCTTCTTTTAGCTGTCCATTTCGAATCAGCTATTCCAGAACCACAAAGGTTAATTATGGCTTCAACATTTGCCATTTTATCTAACTCGATCTGCTTGCTATAGGGATTCCATTTAATATGGTTATCCTTCTTAGGTGAACGTGTCAAGATTTGGACTTGATGTCCGTTATTGCTTAGCGCAACTTCTAATTGTTTACCTATTAATCCGGTACCACCGGCTATGACAATTTTCATTCTGAATCATTAAAAAACAACCTTCCATTTAACCAATCGCTATCAATGGTTGCACCTTTATGACGATAAAACTCAAGCGCAGGTTCGTTCCAATGAATAATTTGCCAGTCCATTCTGCGGACTTTCAATTGCTTCGCTTTGTTCACAACGGCATCGAACAAGGCCGAACCAATGCGTTTGTCACGGTGTTCAGGCTGAACATATAGATCTTCTAAATATAAGCAAACCCCATTCCATGTTGAATACGAAAGGTAGTAAATAGCGTATCCAACGACGTTGTCATCTATTTGTGCGACATAGGCAAAACAGATCTTCTCATCGAATAAGTCATGTGCTAATTGCTCGGGTGTATTCTTTACGGATGAAAGAGGTTCTTTTTCGTAAACCGCGAGCTCTTTGATCAAGTCAATGATCGCATGTTCATCTCCCGGTTTAGCTTCTCGTATCATTATTGAACTCCAGCAAGATTATATCTCAAACGAATTCCCGTAGAAAGGTTTCCTGTTGGATATGACGTTGCGATCTTTGGCGTATTTAACGTCTGATCATAGTAGAACTGGATCGTTAAGTACTTATTCAAATCGTAATCGGCGGATGTTTTAATACTCACAACACGCTGTCCTGCTGTGGCTTGATTCGTATTCTCAACAACCTTTCTTATTACCGTTAAGTTATCTCTGAACGTAAGGTCAAAACGAACATTCAGATCACTTGGCTTGATACTCGGGAATGGGATCTTCACATTCTTAAAGCGATATCCTGTTCCGATCACCCATGATGTTCCAAGAACTTCAGTAACCTGGTTGTTGTTCAATGAAAGTGTCGCACTTCTGTCTTTCGTATACTCAAACTTCGTGATCAATCCCTGGCCTTTAATGTTCCATGTTGCATCCAATCCAATCAATGGAGAGAAACGCTCTGTCACCACCAAGTTCTGCACCTGTAATCCTGCAATAAAGTTATTGTTCAAGTCTCTCGCGAGTGCATCACCGTTCGAATCAAATTCTGCATTCAAGTTAGTTTGCATTCCAGAAACCGAGATGGATGAATTGTATCCGTGACGTACCACAAAGTTTCTCACGCTCTTCTGAAGGAACTTAAACTTCTTCAATCCATTATAGTTTATCGACCAGTTTGGAAGCGGCATGTTGCGCACTGGGTCAATGTTTCTATCATTCACTGATCTGTTCGTGTACGATGTAAGGAATGCTCCCATTACAACCTCTTGCTGCGTTCCTGAATATCCTTCGTAGTATCCAGAACCAAGCTGATTAGAGTTGTTGTTTTGCGCTCCAATAAGCTGAGACACCTCCTTACGGTTCTGCAACAACTGATCAAATACAGGCGATGCATAATTAGCTCCTAAAAGAGCAAATGCCGAGCTCAATGATACATTCGAATATGTAAGTGTTGCAACCTCTACTCTACTTTGACTCTCGAATTGAGAAGAAGACGGGTTCCAACGGTAGAATTCATTTGAGTTATTCGTGTAGGAGCGCGTCATTGTCAACTCAACTGTAAGATCCTTCATTGGCTCTAAACTTGCTCTTAAATTCAGGTTCTTCTGATGCGAGATGTTAAACTGCTTGTTCAAGTTCTCATTCTGAACTAACCAGTTATTTGATCGTGCGACAGTTGCAATGTTGTATCCATTTTCTCTGCCAAAGATGTCATAGCTCTGCTTACCGAAGATAAATCCGGTCATGTCGCTTCCAAAGCTTGGGTTATACCCAAGTACCCCAACCTTTTGGTTATATCCTGGTAGTAAAGTCCCATCTGTAAGGGTATACGTTCCACTGACACTTCTAACGGTCATTACAAGTCTTGTTAGGAACCCTGCAACCGGATGTACTTTTCCTCCACGTTTCTGTTGTCTGATCTCTTCACGCTTATCCTTGCGTTCTTTGCGACGTTTCTTACGTTCGAATTTACGCAGTGTACGGTTCCATTGACGCAACTCCTTCGGCGTCATTGAATCGATTGGCATTGGTGGTGTCGGCTCGACCAAATCGGTCTTTTTACCTCCTGTTTTATTAAGACCATTAATTTTGTTACCGTCTACACCTGTACCTCCTGCGCGTCTTCTATTGCCGCGACCATCACTCAATACCTTCTTGAAGTAAGGAACTTTGTTGTATAAATTCACAAAGTTCATTTGTGTAGTCATATTGATGTTACGACTATTCTGAACTATGTTCCCGAATTCATCCTGCCCGAGGGGCGCACGTTGCCAGTTGTAAGTAGCACTGTATTTAAAGTTCGCGTTGATCCAGTCAGTAACCGGAATCTTATCGAATGGAAGTGAATAGCTTATGTTGTAGCTATGTGTGTAATCCATTCCAACACCGAATGTTCCTAATTGGCGCGAAACAGAATCTTGGAACTCACGGTATCCTAAAGGATCTTCTTTACGATTCACACGACTTGCTCCTTCTTCAAAGATCGATCGATTATTTGCGTCGAATGAGAACTTCAGCTTCTTCGTGATATCATAATCCAATGCATAAGCCCTGTTCCAGTTGAACTGTTTAACATACACAGGCTCAAACTCATAATCCGGAACTATGTTATTGCGCACCTGACGCTCATTATACGAGCGCATCAGGTCATTATTGAATGAAATGTTCTTTGGCTGAAGATAGAAGTTCACATCTCTAATGAGCTGCCACCACTTCGACTTTTTCATGAATTTCACATTCTTGAATGGCTCAACGGGTTTTGGACTGAAGGAATAAGCATATCCTAAATTTCCTGTCCACGTTTTAGTATCATCAAAATTGGTGTTGAAATCCCTCGTATTATTCTCAGAGTATGCATAACTAGCTGTCCAGTTAGATATTCTCCAGAACCTGTTCTGCGCACCCGCCTTCATTTCTTTGCGGATGTTCGTAAAGTTGAATGCCTGTCGTCTCGTAAAATCCTGTCCAAGGTTGGAGCGACGTCGTCTTTCTGCGAGGTCGGTATAATCCTTCAGTTTAATATCCGGATTAAATGGATCGTATTCAGGATTAATGATACCAAGTGAATAAGAGTAGAAGAAAGGCAACGATACTTTTGCTTTTCTACCAAAGAACTGACCTAGCTGAACACTCGCATTCATATCAAATCCGATCTGTTCATGACGCTGTCTTTCCTGAACTCGGCTCTCCACAGACCCCCAGTTAATTCCAGAGTAATTACTAGAAACATTCAAATTCGCAAAGTCAGCAAACTGAACTTTCATTTGTGCAATTGCGGCTGAACCACCTTCACTCACGAAGTCAGTTAAACGAAGCTCATTGATCCAAATGATCGCACATTTATCCAAACCATCGTCAGGAGTCCACGCAGTATTCGAATTTTGGTGAGGGTTTCGAACACCGACCATGATCGTCTTTAAGCCTTGTAAGTTAGGGTTACCCTTTACTTTAAGCCTTCTTTTAGCATCAGCTGGATCAATTCCGACATACTCCAATGTGTATGAAATACCCGCGGAACCTGCTTCGATCAGATTATTACGTTGTTTCTTAAGATTCAATAGGTCATCGAATACGATCTCAACATTGTTGCCTTCTGGCCAGATATCCGTATCGATCGTAGCTCCCCAAGGCGTAACTTTTAAAGGTAATTCGTACTCGTAATAGTTATCTGTAAAGTCTGTTCCCAAACGAACAAAAAGCGTCAGGTCATCATCTTTCAAAGGCTTCGTTTGCAGTACCTCCTCGGCGTGAACAAACATTTTCAACTTCTTGTAGGTACGGACATCAAACTGAACATTTCGGTACGCTGCTCGTGCATCACCATCCTGAAGGTCACATACCTCGAGTGTAAGTGACTGCTCATTTAACTGACGCTGGAATGTCTGTGCAGGGTCGATCTCTTGAACAATTCCAGGAGGAATCTCATACTTGATCGGGTCACGCTGCTCGTTCTCGAACAGGTTCACTGCTCCAATATTAAACGTCGTTAAGTTTGGATCAACAATAACACCTTCTCCCGGCTCCGTTAGATCTTCTACGTAACGTCTCCACTCTCCACGGATGAATTCCAAACGCGCAAATCGTAACACAACCTCTTCGTTGAAGTCCTTCAAGAACATACGCATGAAGCGGATAGATCTGAAATCCTGAATGCCGTTTACACGCTTCTCAAATTCCTTAACAGGTACTTTGAACTGGTACCAATATTCAACGTCTCCGTTACCTTTCGTGTAAGGCTGAACGTTTGTAATGTAGTTCTTACCGATCTGCATGTCAGAAGGACGTAAGCTGATCTTGTATTGGAAGTAGCTTTCAGATTCTGAAAGGTTGTTGTCCTGATTAATATCCTCAATATCTGGAGCGTTAGTAGCCTGCGTTGGATATCCCTCAACATTAATGGAGTTTGACATCTCCGTTGTAGGAGAGTTCCCCTCCATTCCGTTGAACTTCTTATAACGTTCAAGAATATTGTATTCTAGCGCATCGTAATTGTCATCACGGTAGTACGTGTAATCATCACTTGAAGGGTCATTTGTCAGGCGTGATTTAACTTCGGGGTCAAGGCTAGGATTGTTCGTTACCCAATTGATGAAGTCATCGAAATACTCACGCTCTTTTGCATTATTCCATCCATCAAGACCAACATCTTGATTTGCTCTGGCATTTGGATCAGTATCGAAGGCATTTACAACTACCTGTTGTGTAGATACTCTACCCCAGTCAGTCTCGTCTGTATTCTCAGTATCAATCCCATCAGCAGGAAGTCCGTTCTCAAAACTCTTTCTAGAATCCGGCAAGATGTCCTCAGAAATATTTCCAAGGTTGAAGTAAAGATCTCCACCACTGTGCTGAGAAAGTGAATCAACTGCTTCGGCGTCATCATTGAAAGGATCCAGCATCCAGAACTGGATGAATTCAACATTTGTTAACTCAAAATCATTCGTAGTCAACGCGCGCATTATACCACCCCATCTATTTTCAGGATTGGTAAATGTACCATCGTTGTTGATTACGGCATTCGTAGTATCATAGTTGTACATACCGCGCTCTTTCGGGTAGTATGCTAATTCCAATACCGGAATATTTGTTAATGCATTTGGCGGTAATTCCTGATTCGGAAAAATCTCATTCACTTGAATCAATCGCATTCGTGAATCAGCTAGCATTTGAGGATTCTCCACAATATGCTGTGGGGTTTGATTCGAACTTTGATAGAAGATAGGATCAATTACATACCATGAGGTCTTCGAGCGCTTAAATCCGGCAGAAAGATCCTTGTTTGTTGCTTCCGGGAACAAGTCAGGCTGTCCTTGCGGAACACTTGCTAAACGCCATGCTTGAATAGATCTTAAGTCGATTGCGGACTGTGCTCCTTCAAAATCATCGATGTAAGATGTTCCCTCACGGTTAATAGCTCTTGGCTGTCCTGGAATTAAGTGTGCAAATTCACCCGTGAATGAGAACGTAGACTTAGCCTTCGTAGAGATCACTGGCAGGGCATCTACCAGCTTCGTTAAGAATGGTACTTCTGTACGATACGCAAGATCGACACCGAGAACATTATTCTTGAACGGCTCTGATCCAATATCGACCTTTTGTGTGACCGGTCGCTCCATCATTCTTACCCAGGTTGCACCCACGTTCAACTTATCGCTAAACCTATGGTTCACATGGGTTCCAAATAATGATTTCGATTGGAAACCGAAGACATTATTACTTTCTATGGAGATCTTTATTGGTGTGTTTGACTCAAGAATTCCTGTATTCAGGATCTTTACACGACCAAGGTTGTAATCTACCGTATAATCAAGACCTTCTGTTAGTCTAATTCCACCTGCAGTGACAGTAACAGCTCCCTCAGGAACATTTAACGCATTCAATGGAATATCAGAACTGATCGATGACTGATACTCTCCCTTGAAGCTAAACCTATTCTTAGCAGGAATCTGTTGTGCTGCTGTTTTCGTTGAATCGTAAAGCTCAGTAAATGCAACACGATCGATGGTTGTCTGTGGTATTCCTTCCGCGGCTAATTTATCAGCAAGTGTCTTACCAAATGGTTCAACCGTCGAGAAATAAACCCTACCGTTACGCACGTTGATTGTACCTCCATTTTCCGCTCTATTTCCATTAAACTGGATCGGAACAAAGTCAAATACCCCGTCGGAGAAAGGCTGCTGATTCTGATTCAGCTTGTCCATTTCCAATAACGTCACAACCTGTTTATCATCAACTCCCGGCATTGGGAAGAATGGAACCATCACCGAAGTTTCTGGGTTATTATACAATAGGTCTAATCTGAACCCTTGTTGGTCTACCTGATAAGCTCCTATTGAATAAACGTTTTTCATCATCAGGTCCCAAACCTTAATGTTCGGATTTGTAATGGTTGGCTTCAATAGTTTTAGGATCAATGCGTTTTGTCCCGCAACACCATCTGTAGAGAATTCTCCAACCTGATATGTTTCTCCCTGATATGTATATTCGTAAGCAACCCCTAACACCTCATCATTGTTCAATGGAAGGTTCAATGAGATGAATCCTAACTGGGCGTTGTACGTAAATTCTTGTTCTGTAAGTTTACGGGCATTTTCTACCTTCTCATAATGTACAGCTTGCTGGAATGGCCCTGGTGCATTTACCTGAGAGCTTAATGCAGAAACAGCATTATTGAAACCTCTGACCAGTGGCTGGTTTGAAGCCCATGAATAAAGGTTATTGGCATCATTATCAGGAAGGTCAGCTATAGAATAACCTCCAGGATCACCTTCACAGTTCACTTGTCTTGCCTCTCCAAGGTCAGCAAACGCAAGGATATTACGAGTGTTTTCGATCATATTTGATCTATTCGTCACCCAAACCTCAATACGTGTGATATTGATCGTTGAATTAAGAATCGGCAAGGTCGACATTGCCTCGTCGTAGTGATCGTGGAAATAAAGGTTGGTAAAGTAGTGTCTGTTCGCTTCGTAATTGTCTGCGCCTAACTCAAACTCCTGTACCTGTGCTTTTCCTGTGATGTTAATTTCCTGTCTTCTACCTTTCGATGCAGCCGCGATCAGATCTACTGTCGTTCGTCCAAACTTCATCTGCGTTTTTGCACCAAATAAGGTCTGAGACCCTTGTATCAAGGAAGTCGGTGTTTCAAAAGCGACGTTTCCGAGTTCTATCTTCTGGATAATCTGATCTTCATCTCCCGTATACTCTAATTTTGAGATGTTGTCGAAGTCAAATGCCGCTTGCGTATTATAACTCGTTCCAATCTTCAATTTCGTTCCGATCTGACCAACAAGATCAAGCTGGATCTGCTGTTGGAAATCAAAACGTGTAATTCTACGTTGCTTGATCGGAAGGATCGGGTTTTCATAACGCGATGAATTCACCCCTAAACTGATCTCTACGGATCCCTGTGGACGAATAGTAATTTGATCAGAACCAAAGAAGTTTTCGAAAGCTTTACTGTCGATCTTAATTGGAAGCTCGAAAGGCTGGTTCTCGGCAGTTTGCTCATCAATTCTCTCTTTCCAGTTATCCTGCATTGACTTTTGACGCTCGTACTCAATGTACTCATCAAGCGTCATCATCGATGGGTTTCTGAAATTGAGCCCTCTCGAACCTATTGTTTCTGTAAAAATGTATGTCCCTGTGGTCGGGTCATAAATAATGGTTTGCTCCATACTGGAAGGGTCTCCCAAGTCGAAGCTGTAATTACTGTTCTGAGTTGGGTCGTATACAGTTGGGATTTCGTACTGCAGGTCAACAGTATCCGTAACCTGACCAAATGCAGGAAATACCGTTAATACAACTAGCAATGCAATGAATCTCATATATAGTAGCTCAGTCTTTTTCACTTATAGAACTTTCAATGCTCCCTTGATAAGCTCTTCCACTGATTCGTCTCCTGTAGTTATCTTATCCAGAGCTTTTTCAGCGGCCTTCTTGTCGAATCCAAGGGAAACCAAAGCAGTTAACGCATCAAATCTGTTTGTATTGTTCGCAACAAACATATTTTCAGACGAAAAGGCCATTTTTAACATTTTATCCTTCAAGTCAACAATGACGCGCTGTGCAGTTTTTGCTCCGATACCTTTAATGCTCTTGATCAAATTCACATCTTCATTTTGGATAGCAACGGCAATCTCCTCAGGAACAAGCGATGAAAGCATGATCATAGCTGTATTTGGTCCGATACCCGAAACTGAGACTAGATGATTGAACATCTCACGTTCAGTTTTATCATAAAACCCATATAGGATCTGTGCGTCCTCCCGCACAATGAATTGTGTGAAAACAGTTATGCTTTCATTATTTCCAATGTTCGAAAAAGTATTGAGTGAGATCTTCACCTCATAGCCAACACCATTACAGTCCACAACAAGATCTGTTGGGTTTTTCTCTACAAGTCTTCCTCTCAGTTGTGTGATCATTCTTATTTGTTTTGAGCGTCTACAACTGCCACCTTCACCATATTCACGATCTCACGAACAGAAGAACCCATTTGCAATACATGAACTGATTTTTTCAATCCGACTAATACGGGACCGATCGAATCTCCTTGTGTGATCTCCTGAAGTAATTTATAAGCAATATTTCCAGAAGAAAGGTTAGGGAATATGAGTGTGTTCACCTGTCGGTTTGCCAGAGTACTGAATGAGAAATTCTCGTTCATGAGTTCATTGTTCAATGCAAAATTGGCTTGAATTTCACCATCCACGATCAAATTAGGATCATTTTCATGAATTATTTCTACAGCCCTCGCCATTTTCGTTGCATCCTCCCCAGGTGAAGAACCAAAATTAGAGTAACTCAGCAAGGCAACCCTTGGAGTTACCTTGAATTTTCTGATAGTTCTTGCAACATTAGACGTAATTTCAGCGATCTCCTCTGCCGTCGGATTAAGGTTGATCGTGGTATCAGCAAGGAATAACGGTCCTCTCTTAGTCATTAGGATATACATTCCTGCAACACGATTAATCCCCTTTTGCATTCCAATAGTTTGAA
>JBMSGX010000080.1:0-9563 GCA_049416285.1 Crocinitomicaceae bacterium
TGATGAAAGGATCGAACCTAAGAACGGATGAGGGACAAAAGTTGGTGCTTGATGCATTGAGCGATGATTTCTGGCATATCCGTGAGCTTGCTGCAGGTCGTGTGAAAAAGTTGAAAGGTGATTTCGAAGATCAGGCAATAGCAAAGCTGAAGGATATTGTTAAGAACGATCCGAAATCAGATGTTCGTCAGGCGGCATTGAAGACATTGGCGAAAGAGCTGGATGATGAAGAGTTAAAACCGATCCTTGTAGACCGTATCGAAAATGACAGATCGTATTCGGTAGTTTCGTCTGCGTTATCTGCTTATGGTAAGCTAGATCCGGACAAAGCTGTTGCATTGGCACAAGGATTGGAGAAAGAGCGTTCATCTAAAATGATGTTTGGAATTTCTCAGATCTATGCTGGATTTGGAGACTCAACGAAGTATGATTTCTTTACAAATGCATTGAATGGAAATATTGTACAAGGTTTTGATAAGCTTGGATTGATGAGTTCATTCACGTATTACTTGACAAGAATGGAGTCGGAATACATGGGGAAAGCAATTGAAGTTTATGCGGACCTTGCGGAGAACGGTGGATTCTATATGAAGATGTTTGCTCCGCAGAACTTGAACTACTTATTGAAAGACTTAGAAACAAAAAAAGAAACAGAGCAAAGTCTTATGAGCGGTCACGAAGAGAATAATGATCACATTTTAATGCATGCGAGCAAAAAGAAGATCGCCATGATCGATGATTTGATCACACGCTACACTGAATTGGTACAGCAACTTGAGGAATAACCTGAGTAGACAATGGTTATAAGGCGCCTGTTCATTTGAGCAGGCGTTTTTTTATGATAAAAATTTCGTCAAAACATTTGCACATTCATAAATAGACTATATATTTGATTAAATAATCGTCAAACAAGGATTAAAAAATCAGCAAAATGAAACATCTAAAAGTAGGAGACCATGCTCCTGATTTCAGTGTAAAAGATCAATCTGGAAATGAAATTAAACTTTCAGACTATGCAGGGAAGCGTGTTGTGGTCTATTTCTATCCGAAAGATAATACACCTGGTTGTACTGCACAGGCATGTAACATACGAGATAATTATTCTGATCTTGAAAAAGAAGGAATTGTTATTCTTGGGGTGAGTGCAGACTCTGAAGCTTCGCATCAGAAATTCGTTGATAAGTTCGACCTTCCTTTTACATTATTGGCAGACGTGGACAAAAAAATGCTGAATGATTACGGTGTTTGGGGAGAGAAGAAATTTATGGGAAGAGTATATGACGGAATCCATCGAACAACCTTTATAATGGACGAGTCACATACGATCGTGGGTATCATCGAAAAGCCGAAGACCAAGGATCACTCAAGAGAAATTTTAGAAGTTTATTCAAAATAATTTTTACAACGTAAATACTTTACGATCTATCACCTAATCTTTGTGGTGTACATTAATTAATACGATACGATATGGCAGGAAAAGAGATTAACAAAGAGAAGCTGAAGGCACTTCAGCTAACAATGGAAAAATTAGACAAGGCGTACGGAAAAGGTACGGTAATGAAGCTGGGAGACGAGCCGGTAGAAAAGATCGATGTGATCCCTACAGGGTCTTTGACACTTGACCTTGCTTTGGGTGTGAATGGTCTACCTAAAGGAAGAGTCGTTGAGATCTACGGACCGGAATCTTCAGGTAAAACAACTTTGGCGATCCATGCCATTGCAGAAGTACAAAAGCAAGGTGGAATTGCAGCAATCGTAGATGCGGAGCATGCGTTCGATCAATTTTATGCGAAGAAACTAGGAGTGGATATTGATAACCTACTTATCTCTCAACCGGATAATGGGGAGCAAGCACTTGAGATCGCTGATAACCTGATCCGTTCGGGTGCAGTGGATCTATTAGTTGTGGATTCAGTAGCAGCTCTTACACCAAAGGCTGAGATCGAAGGAGAGATGGGTGATTCTCAAATGGGATTACAGGCACGTTTGATGTCTAAGGCGCTAAGAAAGCTGACGGGATCTATCAATAAGGCTAACTGTTGTTGCATTTTCATCAACCAGCTGAGAGATAAGATCGGTGTGATGTTCGGAAACCCGGAAACAACAACAGGAGGTAACGCGCTTAAGTTCTATTCTTCTGTTCGGATCGACATTCGTCGTTCAAGTCAGATCAAAGAGGGTGACGAAGTGATTGGAAACCGTGTGAAAGTGAAGATCGTGAAAAACAAAGTTGCACCACCGTTTAGAAAAGCTGAGTTCGATATCATGTATGGAGCCGGAATTTCAAAGTCTGGTGAGATCCTTGACATGGGTGTAGATCTTGGAATTGTTTCAAAGAGTGGGTCGTGGTTCTCATACGGAGAAACAAGATTAGGACAGGGGCGTGATGCCGTGAAGAGTCTGATCGAGGACAATCCAGAGCTTATGGAGGAGCTAGAGATGAAGATTAAAGAAGCTCTTGCGCCGTCAAATGAGGTTGAGATGACGGAGCAGGACTAACTGCATATCGTAGAGAAGGCGGCGCTGAAAGGCGCCGCTTTTTTTATTGCTTAATTATTCTAATTACTTGCTCTTGACCAGACTCCGCCGATAGCTGAATGAAATAAAATCCGTTTGCTTCATGCGATAGATCCAACGAATAAATGTTTCCTGATATATCACTTGTGAAGATCGTTTTACCACTGATGTCTTTCACAACAACAGCATCTAACAATTGACTACCACTAATATTGAATACGCCAGTTGATGGGTTTGGATAAACAAATGCGAAATCGGTCAATTCCTCTGAAATTCCTGTGAAAGTTCCGTATAGATTTACGTTATCTAACCAAATATGGTTTCCATAGTGACCTATGTTTGAGAATGCTAATTCAACACATGATTCACCAGCCAGGAAGCCAAGATCAAGCACTTCGTTTTGGAAGGTAATATCAGCGTTAGCGTAATACCAATACCAAACTTCAGTTCCGAGTGATTCAAGCTGATTACCTCCCTTCGCCCAGATCATTTGCCAATCCGGGGTACTTGATGTGCGATAAACAAGTGCGAGAGAATCCAAATAACTGCCATTATCATTGTACGTGTAATCAAAGCTGATTCCTGCACTTTCTGCATTACTAAAGTCTGCAGCTGGTAATACCAAAAGGTGTTCCTCGCCAGTTGCATCTACCCAATAATTAGGATAACCAGCGACTTTATCGCTATCATCACCTTCAGGCCAGTCATGTTCCCAGGAACTACCTTCGGAGTCGATCAGCCTCCAACCCTGCGGAGGAAAGTCAACACCATTGAAGTCTTCGAACACCTGTGGAGAGACACCAAATACGTTTGTTACGGTCATAAAATCAACGATCTCAACAGAATCAATACCACGGCTGTCGCTAACCACCAACTTCACGTCGTACGAACCAGGTGTTGTGTAAACAACTTTCGGATTCATCTCAGTTGATGTTGCAGGTATTCCGCCCTCGAAATACCAGGTATATGTTGCTCCTGTTTTCAATGTCGTGCTATGGTCCACATAATAAACAGTGTCCGCAACACAATTTGTTGACAGGTTCAGATCTCTTAAATCGGCTGAGAACATAGCCACTGGGGAGCCTGATTCGTAGAAATCACATTCATATACACCTCGTTGTGATGCCGCGCGAATCTTCTCTTCACCATAGAATGGTTCAAGGAATACAGCTGAAGTACTATGCGGTAAATTATTACTGAATTGTTGCCACTCACCTAGTGAGGCATTTTTGTAAAAGACGCCATTTGTTGTCCCGAGATAAAGTCCATCATCAGTCCCGTATTGATGTACGATAGAGATGACATTAGAATTGTCGATACTGGTAGAGGTGATATTCGCCCAAGTCTGGCCTCCATCGGTCGATTGGAACACCTTGTTTCCAACATGTCCTCCAATGAGAATACACCAGATTTTATTCGGGTCTTTATCGTCAACCTCTATGTATTTTGGTTTGTTTCCATTGTTTCCACTCACAATTGAAGGTACTGTTACATCTGTCCAAGAGGCTCCTGCATCGGTACTCTTTTGAATTTTAAATGTTGAGTTGTTCACCTTGTGAGTTAAGTAGATCGTATTCGGATCTCCCCAGGCTACTTTGATCTGTAAGATCTTACTTCCCGTAAAATCATATACTAGCTGAAATGAACTTCCACCATCTGTGGTTTTATAGAGCATCGATCCCACAGGAGAGTAAAACTCTGTGTAACACTGCGGGTGAAAGCCGTAAGTACCATATTCACCTATGACATAGGAGGTATTACATTTCTTATCGCCCTGAAAGCTTTTTCCAGAAATGCGTTCACTTCGCACCTCGGAAAACTCGAAAGCTCCATTGTCGTGATAACCTACCATTGAGTCACCGTAATTGACGAATCCGCGGTAATTGTCACCGCCCAATTCTGCTAGCCATCCATCTGCATTGGGATCAACGATCCCTCCTTTGTATATATCATTGTACTTGATTAAAGTTCCATTGTGATAGGTTCCTCCAACCATTACATCTCCATTTTTAAACCCTGCTCCGAATCCCCAGAAGTCAGTTCCATGAATCCCGTGCATTCTAGGTTCTAGCGTATCACCTTGAGTAGATGAATAGTACAAACCTCCGTCGGATGCTACCCACATATCTACATCGGCTCCATTTTCAAAGAACTTGATGTCGTGAACATCTGCATGTGTGTATCTATGCTTGATACCACCGACCCATGTTACCCAGTGACCATTAATAAACCAAGAACTTCCTCCGTCTTCTGATCGCCAAACATTGATTCCAGCTCCAAACAATTTGTCAGGGTCTGTTGGCGAAGCACCAAGCGCCAAATCATAGTAAAATTGACCTCCTTCTTCAGCACCGTCTTCGGCCCAACTTAGTATGTTAGGATTAAAAGCTGTAGCCGTTCCAACGGGGCCGGAACCGCAGCACTCAAATGTGAATGATTCTCCCGCGTCTATACTTTTATAAATCCCGTATAAACCGCCTTCTCCACTTGCATTTCCTGATGCAAGAATATAAACAAGATTAGGATCCGCAGCTGTTACAGATATCTCACATCTTTTTTGTTCATCGGGCGACACAGGATCAGGCCATCCATTTGGCTTATTCGTCCAAGTAAGACCATTGTCCGTTGATTTATAGAATTCAGTTCTGTTTGAGATCAATTTGACAGAATAGATAATGTTTGGATCAGCAGGATTAATCTCAATTTCCATGTGCTCACCAAAATGAACATCTATCCAAGTTGTACCCCCATCTGCAGACCTAAACAAACTGCCACTTGTAGCGGCGAGCAGCGTATTAGTGCCAATGAATTTCATGTCACGAACGAAATAATCATTCCCTTGAAAGGCAGCATCACCGGTCATGTTCCAGCTAAATCCTCCATCGATCGATTTCCATATTTTACCATTGCGCTCACCGAAGTAAACGATGTCCTGATCTACAGGATCCAAAGCAATAGCATAAACACCATTTACATCTAGGTCTCTGGTAACTAGCTCCCAGTTCATTCCCTTATCGGTTGATTTCCATAATCCTGCTGTAGCAGTACCTGCGTATACAAGATTTGGATTTAGTGGTGATTGCTCTACCGTGTAAACATGTGCAGCACCCGGACTTTGAACTTCGAAGGCCATTGCTTGTTCATGATCATAATCCCAAGGTCCCAGTTCGTTCCAAGGAGATGTTGGCCCCTTGTTCGTTGTTACAGCATTACCTTTCTTCGGTTTTTGAATGAATCCGTCGTTGTCAATATGAATCCAATTCTCTTTTAAAAAGCGCTTGTAGTATTGCGTGTGTCTTGTTTTCTGAAACTCATGGGTGTCGTAGTAAGCATCGTACATATCGCGAAGCTTGATGAGATTTACATTTTCTGAATACTGATAATGCACCCAGTCAGGGTCGGCCTCATTTGCTTTGTAAGGAGTTTCCTGTGCGAATAGAAATCCGGTAAACAAAGATACAAGGAGAAGAGCGTGTTTCATAGTTTAGCTTTGGACTAAAGATAGCTGAGATGACATCACGCAAAAAATCATATTTTAGTGAACTCAAGTAATCCTAAGATTTGAACATTAAAGTAATCATCAACGGTAAAAAGAAGCTGTCAATTTTAAATCAGCGAATTCTCCATTTGCTTGAGTCTTCTGAGGAGGTAAATCTCAATAAGCATTACACTACTGCACCCCTTGACGCCATTAATTATGTACAATTAAACCTGAAGGATAATGATATAGTTGTCTGTGTGGGTGGAGACGGAACATGTAATGAAGTTTTGAATGGCGTTGTTTTGAGTAAAAAACAGAACATCGGTCTGGTTGTTTTACCAGACGGCACTGGGAATGATTTTGTTCGAAGTACTACACCTATAACTGATCAGATCGTAGAACGTATATTGAGCGGAGAGGGAGAAATGATCGATATTGGAAAGGTGTCCAGTAAAAAGGGTACAAACCGATATTTCTTAAATATTGCCGGTTTCGGTTTAGATGGTAAGGTGGTCGAGATCATGGATCGTCAGCGGGCGAATGGATTTGGCGGAGGGATGTCCTATTCGTCTGCAATAATTCGAGGGTTTTTCTCTTTTCGGAAACCGAGCATCAAGTTAACGTCGGATAATTTCACATACGAAGGAAAAGTATTACTTGTCGCCTTTTGCAATGGAAGCACTTATGGTAATGGCTTAGTGATTTCACCTGATTCAAAAGTGAACGATATGAAGATGGAAGTATGTGTTTTCGGAGACCTAACGGTTTGGCATTATATCAAGTACCTCGGTAAGATCAAAAAGGGGATCAAGATCGATCACCCGGAAGTATTCTATTTCTGCGGAAATGAAGTTACAGTTAGTTCAGGCAAGGCACTAGCCGGACAATTGGATGGAGAGTACCATGCTTTCGACGACGCGAAAGTGGAACTGGTTCCTAGCCGTATCAGGCTCATCAATAAAATTATCTGATCTATTTACCAGCGAGACTGTCGTCTATGCAAAGTTCGATCTTGCTTCCAACATCATTTAGATCGTCGATCAGGAATTGTGCTGATACAGTAGCACCTGTTATTCCGTCAATGTTACCACCAAGCTCAAATCCTTTGCGGCCACCCACGAATTGTTGCAACCATTTAGCGCGACAGATCTCGTAACCGTACTGGCCGCCGTACTCTGCGATATCTACTTTCAAGATCGAGTAGGAAGTATCGTATACTACGATGTAATCAAATGTTTCGTAAGATTGAACATTTGGATTAGTGGGTGCAGCACAGCCACCAACCTTGCAACCAAACGCCGTTGTGTAACAAACATATCCTGCTGTATTATTGTCAATAATGACTTCATGCAATTGTCCCATGTCTGCTTTGAGAGAGTCAGGGACTTCAATTTTTGAGAGTGAATACTCACTTCCTTTCCATACTTTCGATACTAGCCTGTTGATCTTTTTTTCATTGTTAGCGAATGAACTAACCACGAGATAGACCGAAAGTAAAACCGTTGTATACGTTATTCTTTTAAGCATCATTAGAACCAAAATCCAAATCCAACATTTAATACATTAAACGGACGCGCGTTTGCACCATTTTTCACCCACTGATAATCTGCTTTCACGATTGTACCAGGAGTCATCTGATACCCTAGACCAAGTGTAAGCTCTTCGCGGTGGTATGCCTCATTTTTAGTGATATTATCATCTACTTTATACTGAGTGTCGTAGTTTTCGTAACGTAAGAATGGAATCATCTGAGGATACTCCTGGTTCTTTTTAATCGGCTGTCGATAAGCTACTTCTCCGTAGTATCCATAAATCGTATTCCCCGTATTTGATCCTGTGAACTCATTAAATGCACGTGTATTAGAAAGTGTTGTATAGTTTGCGACAGCCGTAAATTGAAACTTACCGATGTTATACATCATATTTAATGCCGTCATCGCAATTCCAACACGTGTACTGTCTGCCTGATCGATCGCTGTCTGGTTTTCTCTATCCAAACCATTGTACATGCTGGATTCAGATGTTCCGTAATAACCAGACACCCCTAAACGCAATCCATTCAATCCGAAGAAGGTCAATTTACCCGTTAAAGATGGTGTTCTCATCAATGCTTCAGCTCCCTTTTGACGTGCTGAACGTAGCCCTGACCCAGAGATCTTTGCAGAACCGTCATATCCTTTGAATCCGTTAACAGCGTAAATCTGATATTTTAAATTCGCGCGTTTGATCAAGCCGTGAAGTCCAAACCCCATTTCACTCCATGTACTTGGAATGATGTACTTATCTACATTTGGTCTTTCCACACCATTGAAAAGTGTTGGTTCATGGAATTCATTCACAAATCCCATTGGGATCAAAATAATACCCGCTTTGATATTCAATAAACTGTTGTAGCTGTAATTCATGAACGCCTGCTCCACGTAAACTTCTTTTACGTGCTCAAATTCTGTTTCAGAGAAGAACTGCAATTTGTCATTGAACTTATATCCCATATACATTATCACACGGTGAAGGTCTACCTTACCATTGGAAAAGTTGTTTTCGTGAATAGTCTGATTGTAATGTGCTTCTCCGTAACTACCGATCGAAAACTCATTAGGGTTTGCAAATAAAACGCGCTTCATGGCACTGTTTACGGTACTGTCAAGATATGTCTGAGCAGATGATGATCCTGCGATTAATAAACTGAATATGAGTAGTGCTCTTTTCATTTTAATTAATTTGATACCACAAAGAAACAGAGCATGCGATCTTATCGCAATACCTAAAAAGTGGTATTTAAAACGATTCTAAATAAGATAGAGGTATAACTATCAGAAAATCAAGGTTTAAGCGGACGCTTTAATTTTATTTATAAATTGCATGAACCATTGCTTATTCTATGCATCAATTGTTGTTTATTCTTATGTTCTGTCCCTTGACGCTAGTTGGTCAGGTCTTTCATTTCGATCAGGATTCCACAGCATTGATCAAAGACGTAACGCAGTCTCCAGCGCACTGGTACCTTGAAATATTCAACGATATTGGAGTAGATACTACACTTAGATGGAAATGTCAATATTCAAATATTCCCGCCCAATGGAATTGTAACTTCGACGATCAAAACATGTTTTATCCAACAGTGTTGGATGGAGATAGTGCTGATTTTACATTATATGGTGGACTTTCCTTTCCTCAGAAGCTGATCATTGGTGCTGCTTTCAATTCAACACCTGGCATTGGTTCCTACTTCTTTGATATTTACGATCCGGAAACACCGAATGACGTAGTTACGATCGAGTATCATTATATCGTGGGGCAGGCATCACTAACTGCTCTAAGCAACAACAATATTGGATTTAGTCGCGAAGGTGATGAAATCGTGTTCTCTTCGCATTTAATTGGTGAGTCGATCAAAGTATTCGACTTTCTAGGTAAGTGCGTATACGAGGGAACAATAACGGAGCGTTTAAATATTCCTTCGAATGCATCAGGTCTTGTTTACTGGGTAATGAACAGGCAATATCCCGTCGTATTTAAAGAGATCTCACAGTTTTAAATTCTTTAAACGTAGGGCATTTCCAAT
>JBMSGX010000081.1:0-9415 GCA_049416285.1 Crocinitomicaceae bacterium
CTTTTCGGTACTCCCATGATGTGCTGCTCTGTACAGTCTTCACCATTCTTGGTTACACAATACTCGCGCTTGATCGTGATCAGTGTCATTTCATACTTGTTTCTGAAACCAACGTCATCGATCGTTCTACCAACACATCCCTTCGGCGCTTTGATCTCCGCGATCTCATGATCATCCGGTAGTTGCAAGAAAGAAAGAATGTTCGGGTTGATCAATTTCTCGCGTACTACGTATGCCACCTCTTCTTCTGGCGTTAGAATTTCAGTCACTCCAATCTTCTCAAGGATCAGACGCTGATGATCACCACTTGCTCTCGCAATAACTCTCTTTACACCTAAGTCCATCAAGTGCACACATGTCAATACCGTCGCTTCGAAATTTTCACCAATTGCAACAACCGCTGCATCCAGCTCGTTTAGGTTTTGAGACTGCAACGCTTTAACGTCCGTAGCATCAAGGGTTACCGCGAAGGCAACATCGTCTTTGATTCCCTCAATTTTGTCCTCGTCCGGGTCGAAGGCGAATACCTGTGCACCCTTCTCTGCCAGTCTCTTTGCTATGGTTTGACCGTATCGTCCTACTCCAATTACTGCAAATTTATTGTAGCTTTTCATATTCTAATATTAGCTTAGGGCTTGCTTAAGATCTTCTATCAGATCTTCTGCATCTTCCACACCGACACTCAGTCGGATCAGAGAATCTACAATGCCCGTTTTTTCTCTTTCTTCTTTTGGTATCGCTGCATGCGTCATTGTTGCTGGGTGTCCGATCAATGACTCCACTCCACCTAATGACTCCGCCAAAGCGAATATTTTAACCTTACTAACTATAGCCTGAGCTTCTTCTAATTTGTTACCAACCAGACTGAAGGAGATCATTCCTCCAAACCCACGCATTTGTTTAACAGCAACATCATGGTTCGGGTGTGATGTGAAACCTGGCCAATACACCCTTTGAACTTTAGGATGATCCGCTAAGAACTTTGCCACCTTTTCACCGTTCTCACAGTGACGCTGCATACGCAAATGTAATGTTTTGATTCCTCTCAAGACTAAAAATGAATCCATTGGTGCAGTTACCGCTCCTGATGAATTTTGAATTCTATAAATTTCCTTAGCGATATCATCATTTGTCGTAACGAGTGCGCCCATCACTACATCAGAATGACCCCCAAGATATTTGGTCACAGAGTGCATTACTATGTCCGCTCCCAGATCCAACGGGTTCTGTAAATAAGGTGTTGCAAAGGTGTTGTCAACACACAACATTGCATTCGCTTTTTTTGCTATCTCCGACATTGCTGTAATATCAATGATATTCATCATTGGATTGGTTGGTGTTTCCACCCAGATAAGCTTCGTTTTTTCCGAAATATGCTTTTCAACTTCTGAAAGGTCCGACATATTCACAAAGTGAAACTGAATGCCATACTTTGCGAAAACCGTTGTAAACAAGCGATAGCTTCCTCCATACAGATCACTGGTTGAGATCACTTCATCACCAGGTTCAAGCATTTTGATGACACAATCAATTGCCGCCATTCCGGATCCAAAACAAGCACCATGCTTTCCATTTTCAAGAGCTGCAATGTTTTTCTCCAATGCTTCTCTCGTCGGGTTCTTAGTTCTTGAATAGGCGTAACCTTTATGAACTCCTATAGCTTCTTGCACGTATGTAGAGGTCTGATAGATCGGCGTCATTATGGCTCCGGTAGCTTCATCTGCATGTAGACCTGCATGAATTGCTTTAGTTCCGAATTTCATTCTATCAGTTACTGTTTTGTCTAACACAAATGTACGGAGAATTCCAATTGTTGAAATGTCGATCAACGATTCGTTCAGTAAACATTACATAATGACTATTTTTAAGCGTTGAAATCACTCTTACACGATAGGATCAAACAGCTTTTGCAGGAAGCAGTCGCTTTTAATGCAAACGATAACCTTGTCGACATTTCCGGATCAGATAAAAAGACGATCAATTTCAACGGGACGTTCAAGTTTGCATCCGATGAAGTGCCAAATTCACTTGTCAAAGAAGTACGACTTGAGTCCAAAGAGAATGGCGTCAACCCTCTTTGCCTGATGGAGGGAGTTGTATATGTTCGAAAAAATGACCGAGAATACAGAACTCCTATTCTTCTCACGGCACTTTCATTCAAGCAAGACAAGGTGAAAAACGAAGTGCTTTTCGAAAAGGAAGGAGATCCCTTTATCAACCCCTATTTAGTTCGAATCATTTCAACAGATTTCGAACTGGATCTTGCAGAAATTGAATATGACGAGATCACCTCGTGGCTTAAGCAAAAAGGATTCGACTTAGATCAAGACCTAAGGAAAATAGGTAGCTTTCATCATCATCGATATGCCATTGTGAAGGAGTTGGAGGAGCTTCTTTCCAGCGATTCATTTTCAGAACCTTTACTTACACTGTTCGGTGAGTTTGAAGGTGAAGCAAAACAATGGGAATTACCTAATAATAATTTACTTCCAGCCGACACGGATCATTTAAATGTATTTAGAAGTCTGAATGAAAAAAGTACCGTAGTACAAGGTCCTCCGGGAACAGGTAAAACGCAAGTGCTGGTTAACATAATTGGTAAAGCCTTATTCGCTGATAAAAGCTTGACTGTTGTTAGTGAAAAGCATGTAGCACTGGAAGTTGTACAAAAGAAGCTCCAAGAGATCGGTTTAGATGAGTTATCATATATCGCAGCAAGCGAACACAGCAATACTGCTTTTATAAGGTCGCTGGATAAAACCTGGAAGTTCTTCGAAGCACAAGAGTTCAGGCATTCTGTCGATCTGAAATTATCGGAGCAACACGAACAACGCCTTCAACTGATACTTGACACCATCAATAAACCAGGACTGGCTGGTGGTATTTCATACCTTCAATTTCGCGATCGTTTTCAAACGATAAATAAATCAGCATTTAACTATCACAGTTCATTGCCATCTCTAAAGGAGTTTATCGATCAAGAAAACCTTATTAAAGAAATTTATGAGAGTGGGTTAAATAGATCACTAGGGTTTCTCAAACTTCATGCTTTGAGGGATGGAGTCATTGACTCTCTTGATGAAAAAATTTCACGTTGGATTCAGGAACTGAATCAGCTAAAAAATCACTTTCAAATTGAAAAATGGGGCCATCTTGACCTTGCTATGAAGCGAGCTGCGGATCTTCAAATTTTCGAAAATGAACTTGTAAAACAATACGCGGAAATACTTAAGCCGGAATCGAAAAAAAGAAAGAAGTTTGACCGCTTATACAAAAAGTGGAATGCGCATCCTCTTAAGGAAAAACCGCTTGTTATTTCCTCACATTGGAGGACACGACCAGATTCAATAGAATTGGAAGACTTAAGGGAAAGATTGAATGGGGGGTTCTTCACAAAATTGAAAGCGAAAAAACGCTGGCAAGGATTATCACATTTGCCTGTAAACAAGGCACAAGATGCTATCGCTGAAGAGTTCTTGATCCAACAGCAAGAGCATGTTTTATCTAAAATATTAGTTGATTTTTGCGAATTAGGTGTCGAAAATCCTTCCCAGGACGTTTCTCAACTTAAAAGCTTAATGTCCTATTTGACTCCTGATAAGTGGGCAAAATATAATGCGATAACAGATAAAGAAAAGTACGACCTAAACACTTTTCATAAACAACTTCGTGCCCTCCATGACGATATAAATGTTCACTTCAGAATGGACAAGGAAGAACATTTAGAAGATATTTTAAATCAAGTGAAGAAAGACCTAGGAAGGCTGCTTTCGACTTCAAATTTAAATAGCATCTCTGATGAAAATTTAGATCTATTCAAACAGTGTAGTTCGTGGCAAGGCTATCAAGCTGATCTGCTTCAATCACACAAAGTGCAGTTAGAAAAAACCTATCCTACTTTAAAAGGGTTTGACCCGTCAAAAATTGACCAGCTTTTAAATGAACTCATCTCACTTCAGACGTCGGAAAGTGATAAGTTCGTTGAGCAGATCCTTTATAAAGTTGGCTCTAAGTTTAATGTTTATCAGCAGCTACTTTCCACGCCTGCAAGAAAACTGAAAGAAGAAGAAAAGGAGCTAAAACAAAAACTTAAAAAGGGTAAGTCCATTTTAGTTAAAGAATTCGGAAAATCCAGGCGACATCTTTCATTACGTGAGCTGTTTTCTACCGAAGCACGTTTATGGATTCAATTATTAAAACCTGTTTGGCTGAGCAACCCATCATACCTTGCGAAAAGTCTACCCTTGGAAAAGGGACTATTTGATATCTCAGTATTTGACGAGTCTACTCAGATCCCACTTCAAAATGCACTGGGCGTTCTGCAACGTAGCGAGAGAACATTGGTTGCTGGAGACGAACATCAAATGGGCCCTTCAAACTATTTTAACACTTCCGGATTTGAAACGGAGGATCTCTTAAATCAGGCAATGTATCATTTGAAAAGTGTTCCATTGAAGCATCATTATCGAAGTATATATCCTGAACTCATAAAATTCTCAAATAAGCACTTCTACAATAACGAGCTGCTCGTGTACCCTAGCCCAGAACAACCGGTCCAAGTTATCGACTTGAGATTTGTTCAAGATGGATTGTTCCATGAGCGCAAGAACATTGCTGAGGCAAAATCCGTCGCCGATCAAATACGCCTTTCTTTGAACAAGAATATCCAAACTGGAGTAGTGGCCTTTTCTGAAGAACAACTCAAGACGATACTAGAAGAACTAAATTCTGAAGAAATCTCAACTTTAAATGACAAGATCGAACAAGAAGGTTGGTTTTGCAAAGCATTGGAGAATCTTCAGGGAGATGAATGCGATCATTTAATCATCAGTTTCGGATATGGCCGTAATAGAGATGGTGAATTTCACCATAGGTTTGGGCCAATGAACCAGCCCTCAGGAAGAAATCGGCTCAATGTATTAATGACGCGTGCGCGAAAAAAAATCACGTTGTTCAGTTCTGTCCGTTCAAGCGACTTCAGGGTGTCTGATAATGAATCCGTTAATTTATTGAGAGATCTGATACTCTATTTTGAGAAAAATGAAAGTCCACAGAGCCTTTCGTTTCCTCATGAATTAACCGCTGAAAGAAAGGGAAATACCCTTGTTTTAAAGGATGTTCTTATGCATTTAACTAATGTGTACGAGCTAGTTACACTGCACAATGTTCTGACTTCCAGGGGGTGGGAAGTAAAATACAATTAGTATGGGAAATTTCACCCATCCTTTTTTCTTTTTGTAACGTTTACAAAATCACCTACGGGTTTTGGTGAACGAATCCGTATATTTATGGCAAGCTGAGAACTATGAAAACACTTTTATTCCCCTTATTTCTATTTCCCCTGTTTGTGTTTGCGCAGAATTCAAACTCAAAACTGTACCTGCAGTCGGGAACTTATACGATCGAAAAGAACATTGATGAAATCTCCTACAACGACTTCACTGAAAGAGAAAAATATATTGGAGAAATCTATCAAATCGTCTCTTTTAATGAAACGCCTGATGAGCGACAAAAAGAAAGACTGCGTCGAAATGGTGTTGAATTATTAAACTACATTCCAAGTAAATCTTTCTACGCTAAAGTTGACCTTGATCGCTTGGAGAATATCAAAGAATTTGAGAATTTACTTTCAATCTCTCCGATCAATATTGATTACAAACTTACGCCTGAACTGAAATCAGGTTTTTATCCGGATCATGCCGTGTTTGGTAATGAGCTACAACTAGAAATTACCTGTTTTGAAGGACATCAGCAGCTCATCCGACAGGAAGTGGGTATCCTTGGAGCAGTTGTATTAGAGGAGATCGGTGATGATGCATTATCTATTCAAATCCCTATTGCAAATCTTCCATTGCTTTATGAATTTCCGGAATGTTACTTCTTCCGCGCAATTACTCCGCAAGGTGAACCGGAAAACCTACCAGGTAGAACAAATCACAGAAGTAACTTCTTAGCATCTGACTATGCAAGCGGATTGCACTATGACGCAACTGGTGTTACGATCATGATGCAAGATGACGGATATATTGGTGAACACATTGACTATAAAGGAAGAATTGATCAGTCCGGTTGCGCATCATGCAGCACCAACCCTGCTAACGATCATGGAGACCATGTTGCTGGAACAATTATGGGTGCCGGAAACATTGACCCGGCAACAAAAGGAATGGCATTTGGCGCGGACCTTCTTGTTTACGGCAGTGGAAATGGAAATTATACGCAGGTTCCAACTCTTTATGCAAATGAAGGTTTAGTAATTACTTCAAAAAGCTACAGTGCAGGATGTAACGGAGGTTATGATAATCTTGCCAGAAGCTTGGACGAAATGACCAATGACTTGAATTCTATCATACACGTTTTCTCTGCTGGTAATTCTGGACAAGACGACTGTGGTTATGGCCCTCAAGGATGGGGGAATATAACCGGTGGTCACAAGTCAGGAAAAAATGTAGTAGCGGTTGGTAACTTGACAACTTATGATAACATTAACAGCTCAAGCAGTCGAGGACCAGCAACAGACGGAAGAATCAAGCCAGATATCTGTGGTGTTGGTACATCCGTATATTCTACAGAACCGGGGAATGTTTACGGAGTGAAAACAGGAACGTCGATGTCTTGTCCTGGAGTAGCTGGCACAATCGGGCAACTCTACGATGCTTACCGTGATCTAAACGGTGGGGACAATCCAACATCAGGCTTGATCAAAGCGGCTGTATTGAATACTGGAGAAGATCTAGGGAACCCAGGCCCTGACTTCGTTTATGGTTGGGGACGAATTAATGCGCGCGCTGCATACGAACTACTTCGCGACGGTAATTATGTGCGTGACACGATCACACAGAATGAAAATGAATCTGTCATTTTAAATGTGCCGGCAGCTACAAAAGAGCTGAGAGTTATGGTATACTGGACGGATGTAGAAGGAAGTACCAGTGCACAGTTTGCTTTGGTAAATGACCTAAATATGTTTGTGGTAACACCAGCTAATGACACACTGGACCCATGGGTATTAGATCATACACCAACAGTTGCTAGTTTAACTTCATTAGCTGTACGTGAGCGCGACAGCATCAACAATATGGAGCAAGTGACTATTGATAACCCCGCAGCTGGAACTTATGAAATCAACATTGACGGATTCAACATCCCACAAGGACCGCAAGAGTATTTCGTGGTGTATCAATACGTAAGAGATGAAATCACGATTACATACCCAATAGGAGGTGAAGGGTTCGATAACCCAGGAACTATTCCTATCAGATGGGACTCTCCGGAAACCACTACAGATTTTACTTTAGAGTATTCTTTAGATAATGGTACAACCTGGGATTTAATAAATACTGCTCCCGCTGATCAACGTTATTTCAACTGGGGAGTGCCTGGAGGAACACAAACAGGCTTGGCAAAAATTCGTGTCACAAACGGTTCTGCTGTTGATGAATCTGATTCAGCTTTCTCCATTATTCCAACTCCAGATAACTTAACCATTGAATGGGCGTGCCCAGATTCATTGAAGTTTACGTGGAATGAAGTAACAACAGCTAGCGAGTATGAAGTATCTATGCTTGGGGCAAAGTACATGGACAGTGTTGCTTCGCCAACCATGAACTCTGTAGTACTTCCAATTCTTGCAACAGATACGGCATGGTTAAGTGTTCGCTCTCTTGGACCTGATGGTGCTCGTGGCGAAAGAGCCATTGCGCTTGAAAAACTGCCAGGACAATTTGGTTGTTTGTGGAGTGATCCGATTGCTGACTTTACGACTGAATGTGAAGATCAGGCTCAGAACCACTGCTTCCTTGTAACCAGCAGTGCAATGAACGTTGATCAGTCTGCAATCTATACGTGGTATTTCCCGGGATCTAGTTCAACAACTGTTGATCAGGACAGCGTGCTTGTATGTTATGATGCTCCCGGCACTTATGATGCAGCCATGGTTGTAGACAACGGATTTGGAACTGATTCGATCTTCCTAGCAGATTATATAAATATCGTTCCAACTCAAGGAATCTCATACTTAGAAAGCTTTGAAAACTACACAAGCTTCAATGCTACTGAGAACTGGGAAATTGACAATCCAATTGGACAAGGGTTTGCTGTAACAAATTCTGCGGCTCTTACAGGCACCAACTCCGCACGATTGAATAATTTCGGACAAGCGGCGGGAAGAGTTGACCAATTAATTTCCGGACCGATCGATCTTTCTGTGATTGACGGTGCTGCGGGTGAAACGGTTACTCTTAGCTTCAGATATTCTTACCGTAAGCGATACGCGAGCAACTCCGAGATCCTGAGGTTAAGGGTTAGAAACGCCTGTGATGGAACTTGGGCTACACGCAAAACACTCCAGGGACAATTCCTTTCGGATGAGGATATAAATGCTTACTGGACACCAACAGCCGATTCGCACTGGGTAACGGTTCACGTAACAAACATCACTTCTCAATATTGGGTGGATAACTTCCAGTTCATGTTTGAATTCACGAGTGATGGAGGAAATAACATTTATATTGATGATATTAATATCTATAAGGGTGCTCCTTCCGATGATCTTATTGCTGGATTGGAAGGCGAATCACCATCAACTTCGTTGACAATTTATCCGAATCCAACTACAGGTCTATTAAATGTCTTAATTCCAGCAATTGCAATTAACGAAGCAACAATTGAAGTCACGGACCTAAGTGGAAAAGTCGTTCAACAGAAAAAGGCAACGCTGCTTACTGGAGAGAATGCTGTAAAGCTCGACTTAGGAGCACTCTCTAATGGAATGTATATAATCCATGTGAATTCAGCGGAAGGCAATTACACGGAACGTATCGAGCTTACTCGCTAAGCACGAATCGTACTTCGGAATTTAATTTTAAAACCTGTACAAATTGGAATGGCTGCGTCATAACTGTCGTGGCCATTCCTGTTGGTGCTTGGTGTTTATACTCAACAGATACAAGCTCCTCTAGTTTGCTTACTTCAGTTACTTCAATTGAATGACCGCCGGATCCTCTTACCCTATCGAGAATAAAAATGAGATCGTATTCATTGAAATCGATTGTCATTAAAATATCCGAACAACTTGTTGGGTTGATACTGCTCATTTTATCAAGCAGTGACTCCAGTTCCTCCTGTGATTCTATAACTATCTGCTGCGCTTCCAATCCTTCTTCACCAGCCCCATAAAGATCTCCGTCACAAATATTTTCATGACCTATGATTGTTTTCTCCGGACTAGCTGGTACCGAGACCACCATGCACGAATTGATAAACAGTAAAAAGAAAAGTGAAAGGACAGATAACTTCATTTCGTTTATTAACTTCATTCCGATTTGATTTATTGCTTTGGCAAAGTTTTTGAATCATACTACAAAAACGACACCATGACACCAAAATATATTTTATTCGCGATAATTCTTACATC
>JBMSGX010000082.1:0-9273 GCA_049416285.1 Crocinitomicaceae bacterium
AAAGCGTGTGTACCCTAACCGGGTACCGAGGGTTCGAATCCCTCTCTCTCCGCAAAAAAAGAGCTTCGCACCGCGGGGCTCTTTTTTTATTGCGGAAGACGGGAGGCGAACCGTGGTTCGAAATGTAATTCATCGACCTGAAGCGAAGCCGAACTAATTCATCTTTACATAAAGAGCTTAACACAAAATACACTTCGTAGCTCTCCAAGAAGCTTTGATCAATCGGTTTGCCACCCTATTTCAAATCAACTATATTTACCGCCTAAACCGATTTAAGAAACTATACTATGAAAAACTTCCGTCTAATCGTTGCAGTATCAATGATGTTATTCGTCTCAGGGCTTTATGCTCAGAATGTAGGTGATACAATTGTTGTAAATGCCATGAATTACAACAGCTTAACAAGAGATACTGTCGTTCAATTTCCGGACATGCCAGGGGTTACTTTTGAAAAGATCCTAATGCAATATAACATGCGTTGTCATGGTGGAGGAGTCAACAATACGGGTGGTAATAACTGGGGTCCGAACGGATCTAACGCTTGTGGAGAATGGGATTACAAGTGTAACACGTACGTACACGATTCAACACGGATCGATTCTATACTGTTCAAACAGCCATCACACGTGATATCTGGATTTTCGGGAACGACATTTAACTACACAACTCAGGCATTGTATGATTACTACCAGTATGAACAACAACAAGTAGTGTTGAACAATATTGTTAGTGAAACACAATCTCAGGTATTACCTGGAACTGCTCCAATGAGTACGGCACTTGCAGGAACGAATCAGTCTGGAAAAGCACAATACTTGTACACAGCATCAGAATTGACAGCGGCGGGGGTAGCACCCGGAGATATCAATGGTTTTCTAGTGAATGCTTTGAACGCTGGAGCTGTGAATTTCCTTCGCGTAAATGTGAAAGGAACAGCTGCAACAACACTTGATGCTACCGCACCCGAAACGACAGGTTTCACAGAGGTTTACTTTAGTAATTATACATTTGCCGCTGGATCCAACAGAATTCAGTTCTACACACCATTTAACTGGAATGGAACAGACAATGTATTGATCGAATTATCATTTACAAATACGGTTGCTGGTTCTACAATTCAATTAGAAGGAACAGCATCTACTGATCTTGGGATTTATTCAAATAACGGATATTATCAAAACCTCGCTTCTAACGGACACATCGATATTCCGGTTGGAGGCCTTTCTACAATTTCAAACGAAGTAACAGTTTCTTTCTGGGCATACGGAGATGCGAACCAGTTGCCTGCAAATACTACGATCATCGAAGGTGTTGGAGCAGGAGGAGAACGCGATTTGAACGTTCACTTGCCATGGGGTAACAGTGAGGTATACTGGGATTGTGGGGGTGATGGTAACTACGACCGAATCAATCAGCCGGCTGCTGTAACTGCGTTGGAAGGACAATGGAATCATTGGGCATTTGTAAAGAACGCAGCTACAGGAGTGATGGAAATTTACTTGAACGGAGCCCTTTGGCATTCAGGAACAGGTTTAACACGTCCAATTGATATCGCGCAAATGGTGGTAGGAAAGAGCTCTGCTTACTCGAACAACTACAAAGGAAGCATTGATGAATTGAGAATTTGGGACAAAGCACTAACTGGAACAGATATTCAGAACTGGATGAATATTCCATTGAATGCGACACACCCAGAATATGCAAGTCTTGTAGCTTACTATCCATTCAATGAAGGAGCAGGAACTTCAATTAACGATGCTTCTGTGAATGCTGCGGTTGCAACTTCTAACGGTGCACCAGTCTGGATGTTTGAGCGCGGAGTCGATCTTGAGAGATTTTTTGAAGTAGACGCAAACAGACCAAGCATTACAATGTTGCAAGGAACTTACAACACAACTGTAACACCAACGAATGTGTTGGATTCTGTACAAGTGGTGCCAAATACTGTAGAGGAGTTTGCGATTGTTCCTCATCCGGGAATCATTATGGATGACGAAGTGATTACAGTTTCTGTAACACAGGTATGGGAGGCAAATCCTCAAACAATTTATGACGCAGCAACTGGAGCAGTTATTTCAACAATTCCTGTTGCAACAGAGGGAACCATTAACATATCGGATTTAGATTACTACCGCAGGTACCCGATGAAGTTTGAGATCATGTCATTCGTAACACCTTATGGTATCAATTTGAATTTAGGAATTGACGGAAAGACTTGGACATTCGATATGACAGACTTCACACCAATTTTGAAAGGAGATAAACGTTTAACTATTGAAGACGCCGGTAGATGGCAAGAGGAGATGGACATCAATTTCTTGTTCATTGTTGGAACACCTCCAGCAGACATAGTTGATATTCAACAAGTATGGAGGGTGCAGCAAAGAGGATACACAAGTATTTTGAACGATGATTATTTCGCTCCGAGAGATGTGCAAACGAACATAAACGGTGAGATATTTAAAGTTCGTTCTGCCATTACAGGTCACGGACAAGAGGGCGAGTTCATTCCGAGAGCACATTACGTCGACATTAATGGTGGAAATGACGAATTTACGTGGCAAGTTTGGAAAGAGTGCGGTGAAAACCCTGTATTCCCTCAAGGTGGAACTTGGATCTATGACCGCGCAGGATGGTGTCCTGGTATGGCGACAGATGTTCAACACTGGGATATAACGTCATTCGTGACACCCGGTCAAACAGTGAATATTGATTATGGTGTACAGACCGCTTCGGGAACTTCGAACTACCATGTAAATCAACAAATGGTTACTTACGGAGCTCCCAACCATGTATTGGATGCAGAATTGGTTGAGGTGAGTCAACCTTCCAATAGAGTAGAGTTCGATCGTCTGAATTCAATTTGTAATGAACCGATTGTAAAGATCAGAAACACGGGAAGCACTGAGTTAACAACGCTTACGATCAAGTATTGGGTAAATGATGACCCGACACCTGAAACGTATATCTGGAATGGTTCTTTGGCATTTATGGAGGAAGAAGAGGTTACTCTTCCTAGTCCACTATGGATGTGGGATTACAGTGCACCAACTGACAATGTGTTCTATGCGGAAGTGTCTGCTCCAAATGGGGGAGCAGATGAATATGAGCACAACAATGTTTATCGTTCTCCATTCGAAATACCTGAAGTTATGCCTAGCAATATGATTATCTGGTTTAGATCGAACAATGCGCCTCAGGAGAGCAGTTATGAGCTAACGGATGACCTCGGGAATGTAATTTGGTCTAGAAGCAATTTCGCTCCAAATACGCTTTACCGTGATACAGTGGAACTTGGAATAGGATGTTATCAGTACAGAGTTTACGATACAGATGATGACGGTATTAATTTCTGGGCAAACAATGATGGACAAGGTTACACGAGATTTAACATTGTTGGTGGAGGAATTGCAAAAACATTTAATCCGGACTTTGGAGATGGAATCATTTTCAACTTCACGGTTGATTTCCCTCTATCTTATGAAGAAATAGAAGGTAAGAACAGTGTAGAAGTATTCCCGAACCCAGCAACTGAGACATTGAACGTTAAACTTGAAGGGTTTGCTGAGGATGTTGAACTGAACCTATACAATAGTATGGGGCAGGTGGTGCTTTCCGAAAAAGTTAAAGCTCCATCAGGCGCTTATCAGGGAACGATGTCTATCGCTGAATTGAATACAGGAATTTACATTCTAAAAATTAACGACGGCAAGAAAAGTGCTAGAGTTAAAGTTGTTAAAGAATAAATCTGACCACTTGATTATCTGTAAAGGCCTGGTGAATTTTTACACCGGGCTTTTTTTATTTGTTGGATTTATTCGTCGTTTCTAAATGGACAGATAATCCTTGATTTTCACGTGTTTAATCATTCGTTAACACACACAAAGAATTCACATTGATAAAGTGAAATAAATTTTATTATTTTTGGCTAGATTTATAAACTTAGAATACGATTAAATTAATCTTTGAGAACATGAAAAAAGTAATTAGTTCTTTAGTAGTCGCGGCAGTGATGACATTTGGTTTCACGACATTAGTATCCGCACAACCAGAAGATAGTCTTGCTGCAACAGCTGACACTACAGAGGAAGTTGCTCCGGCAGCTGATGAAACGATCGCTGACCAAGCACAGGAAGGTGACGTTGAAGAAACACCAGCAGAAGAGGCTGGAACAGATTTCGTTCAGCAATTGAAACAAAAGTACATCGAGGGGGATCCATTATGGATGACTCCGGTATTGATCTGTTTGATCATTGGACTTTCTATGTCAATCGAAAGAATCGTTTACCTTAACCTTTCTACGATCAACACTCAGAAGTTCCTAGACGAAGTTGAAACTGCTCTTAAAAACGGAGGAGTTGAAGCTGCTAAAGATGTTTGCCGTAACACTAGAGGGCCAATTGCATCTATATTTTATCAAGGGCTAGACAGAGCTGACGAAGGAATCGAAATGGTTGAAAAATCAGTGGTTTCTTACGGAGGTGTTCAAATGGGGCTACTAGAGAAAGGACTTTCTTGGTTGTCTCTTTTCATCGCTCTTGCACCGATGCTTGGGTTCCTTGGAACAGTAATCGGTATGATCTTCGCATTCGACCAGATCGTTTCAGAAGGACAGGTATCACCAACTACAGTAGCAGGTGGTATTAAAGTATCACTTTTGACAACTGTATTCGGTTTGATCGCAGCGATTATCCTTCAGATCTTCTACAACTACATCGTTTCTAAAGTAGACGGTATCGTTAACGAAATGGAGGACGCATCTATCTCACTAGTAGATATGATGATCAAAAACAATGCTTCTAAAGCATAATAAAGAACGACTTTTAAAACTCGAAATATGAATTCGAATAAATTAAATGTAATTCTGAACGGCCTTAAATTCGGGTTGGTTGCAATCGGTGTAATAGCTTGTCTATTAGTGATCGGTGGACCAAACGCGGAGGCAGAGGTTCCTGTTCAGGAAGAATTCAGAGACGGAGGAGCCATGTCAACAGCAATAGGTTATACCCTGTTGATCATCGTGGCGGCGGTTGCAGCAGTGTTACTGTTCTTTGTGCTACAATTGATCTCAACTCCAAAGAAGACGGTTATGTCTATCCTTGGATTGATCATTGCACTTGTCCTTTTCCTGATCTTCTGGATGGCAGGTACATCAGATACAAATGAAACATTAGCATTAAGAGACCCAGTTGAACTTGGTACCATCCGTACTGTAACTGCAGGATTGTATACAGCAATCGTAGGAGTTGTAGTAGGAGTATTGGTTTGGGTACTTAGCCCATTGATGGGTAGAATGAGAAAATAATTAAGAATTATGGCGAAACGTGATATTCCAGAAATCAATGCCGGTTCAATGGCGGATATCGCTTTCCTGCTTTTGATCTTCTTCCTTGTAACTACTACAATGGATAAGGACCAGGCGTACAAACGCAGAATCCCCAAGAAGATCGATATTCCTCAACCACCAGTTGATATCCAGAATAGAAATATTTTCTCTATCCTGGCCAATGCTGAAGGTGAAGTATATGTTGAAAGAAGGGATGGTAGAATTCAAAACCTAGACGATCTATCTGATAAGGTGTTGGAGTTTTACCAGAAGAATGAAAAGTTGTCCCCGGATGAGGCAATGGCTGCTGCGGCAAATCCAAGCCATCCAGGAAACAACTACCCTTTCTATACATGGACAACTATGGAGGAAATTGAGCAGGAAATATTGAAGGCCGAAGAGGATCTAGAGAAAACTGAAAATACAGAGAATGTAGATCCATCGGTTGTTGATTTCAAAGCGCAGATTTTGTCTAAATGGATGGATAAGAAGAAGGCCTTGAAGATGTACGGTAAAGATTATATACCGGAGATCGATTACCAGGCACACTGTCGTATTACAGTTCAGCAAGCAACGACTTATGAACTGTTTACAAAGATCCATTCTGAGTTGAATGAAGCAATTTATCAGCTTCGTGATGAAGCATCAAAAGATATCTTCAATGAGTCTTATGGTGTGATCTCAAGAAGATTTGATAACGACCAGTCTAGAGAAGATGCAGATAAACTAAGCTTATTGAAGCTTCTTTATCCTGACAACTTTATTGAGGTTAAACCGAAAAGATAAGAAGGTATGTCGAAGTTTAAGAAAGAAGATAAGAAGTCAGCACCAGGAGTAAATACATCCTCGCTGCCGGATATCGTATTCATGCTCTTGTTCTTCTTCATGGTTGCAACGACAACTAAGGAAGCGGATCCAACGGTGGAAGTGAAAATCCCATCAGGTGTGAGAGCGACAGACATGACTCCTTATAAACAACGATCGGAAATCGATTTTGCTTACTTGGGTGTTCCAAGAAACAAAGCAAGAGCGGCAGAGTTCGAAATGGGGTATGCATTGTTCCTTGATAATGTGGAGCAGCCTGCACCGGGAGAATTGTACAATACGAATGCTATCCGTAAATGGAAGCAAGACAAGTACGATGAGAAAAGAGCTCGTGTTAAAAAGCCGATCAGTGAGGTTATAACATGTGTTAAAGCTGACAAAGGTGCACCTACGGGTATCATCTTTGATATGCGAACTGAATTACAAGAGATCGAAGCATTAACGATCGCATATGCAGTTCGCGATAACTCGAACATTTAATTGTATATAAGTTTAATAGAAGCCTCGATGAAGATCGGGGCTTTTTTTTGCTAAATTATTCCCTATGCTAAACTTTGAACATTACAACCCAACACGTATAGTCTTTGGAAAAGACCAGTTATTAAGATTGCCTGAATTATTGAAGGAGAACGGTGCCAGAAGCGTTTTGATCGCTTATGGCGGTGGGTCAATTGAAAGAACAGGAACGCTTGCTGCTATCAAAGAGCAGTTGAAAGACTTCGATGTATTCACATTTGGTGGGATCGAAGCGAACCCTGAATATTCAACACTCATGAAAGCAGTAGAGTTGTGTAAAAGTGAGGATATTGATTTTGTTATTGCTGCAGGAGGAGGATCGGTGATCGACGGGGTGAAGTTCATCACAGGAGCTGCTCTTTATAATGGAGAGCCTTGGGATGTGCTGGAGAAAAAAGAAGGGTGTAATTTTGAAAATGCCCTCCCATTTGGAACGGTATTAACATTGCCGGCAACGGGATCTGAGGCAAACTCAGGTGCAGTGGTCAACCGTTCGGAGCAAAAACAGAAACGAGTAATGGGTGGGCCGATGTTCTTCCCTAAATTCTCATTCTGCGATCCAACACAGGTGGCAACGCTACCCCAAAGACAATTGGCAAATGGAATTATTGATTCATTTGTACACACATTGGAACAGTATATCACGTATCCTACGGGTAATTTATTGCAGGAACGAGAGGCGGAAGCTATATTAATGACTCTCTTGGAAATAGCACCAAAAGTGATCAAAGACCCGTCTAATTATGAGTTAGCTGCTAACCTGATGTGGTGTTCAACACATGCGTTAAATGGCAATTTGAGATGTGGCGTACCTACCGATTGGGCTACGCATATGATCGCTCATGAGCTTACGGCTCATTTTGGAATAGATCACGCTCAGACGCTGGCAATTGTTGGGCCTAGACTGTACGAGCATCAATTCGAAGCGAAAGAGGCGAAGCTTGCCCAATATGGTAAGCGCGTTTGGGGGTTGATCGGAAGTGATGAAGAGATCGCAAAGGAAGCTATCACCAAAACAGAAGAGTTTTTCCATTCCTTGGGGGTTAAAACTAAACTTTCAGAGCATACATCCAACACGGATGGTTTCGCCCAAAAAGTAGCTGCTACATTTGCGGAAAGAGGATGGAATGAAATGGGTGAGAACAAAGCCATTGGACCAAAAGAGGTAGAGGAAATAGTAACAGCAACTTACTAAGTCTATGTTTCAGGTACGACGGGAGCCTACTGAGTCGATCTTAACATTGTTGGATGATATCACAATGGGCACAGATGGTGCGCATTATCGTCATCTGGATACACGCGAGAAGATCAAAGAGCTCGATGCGCCGTTATTCTATACACTTGAAAGAAACAATAAAGCCATTGGTAATATAACGGTTAGTGAAAGAAAAGACGATTGGTACCTGAGACATTTCGCTTTTGCAATAGGACTTCAAGGATCGGGTAAAAAACGTTCTGGTTCGAAGGGAAATAGCAGGCTAAAAAAAGAAGTCTCGACCTTCTTTAATGATCTCCTAAAAGGAGATTTTACCTCAAAAAAAGGACGATGCATTTATGCGTACATCGATCCGGAAAATCAAAAAAGCTTGTGGGTAAGTGAGTCGTTCGGTTTTCAAAAGGCACGAAGCATTGCAACGCAAAGCTTTAGTAGATTCAGTCCTAAGCGATCACAACGATTGGTGAAAAACCTCTCCTGGCAAGAAGTGGAACCTCTGATCGAAAAGGAATACGCTCACTATTCATTTTATCATCCGGTACAAACCATAAAAGGGCCTTTTTACGGATTAAAGAACAGTGAAGGTGAGCTCATCGCCGTTTCTAAAATAACGCGAGCAGAATGGCAGATCAAACGCTTACCCGGAAAATTAGGAGGGTTGTTAGTTAGCTTTATTCCGTATATCCCAATGCTGAACAGGCTTATCAAACCGAAGCATCATTCATTTTTGGTTCCAGATGCCGTTTGGGTAAAAGAGAACGATCCACAGCTAATGGAAGAATTGTTTGAAGGAATATTACACGAGACTAAACTCAATTTGATGCTGTGGTGGGTGGATGCAAATGAACCACATTATGCAGCTGTAAAAACGAAAATGAGTTGGGGACCAGCTCATAAGATCATTGGTGTGCATGATGCTTACCTCATGGTCTTAGGGTCGGATATGCTGATCGAGGAGCTTAAAAATGAACCTCACTTCACAAGTGGGTATGATTTTGTCTGAATCCATTACTTTTGCACCATCATGAAGTACTTAATAGTTGGCTTAGGAAATCCGGGATCGAAGTATGAAAATACACGACACAACATTGGATTTAAAGTATTGGATGCATTCGCAAAAGAACAGGAAGTTACGTTCACCACAGACCGTCATGCGGATGTTGCAACTGCAAAATTCAAGGGAAGAACACTCGTTCTAATAAAGCCAAATACATTCATGAACCTTTCGGGAAAGGCCGTAAACTATTGGATGCAGCAGGAGAATATTGCGAAAGAAAATATTCTTGTGATCACGGATGATATCGCACTTCCATTTGGAAAATTACGTATGAAAGGAAAGGGTTCTGATGGAGGTCACAACGGATTGAAAGATATCCAGGCGGTATTGAAT
>JBMSGX010000083.1:0-9164 GCA_049416285.1 Crocinitomicaceae bacterium
GAGAAAACGGCGCGAAAGTTAAGCTGCCGAACGTTACATCATCCCTTCTAACTCCAAGATCTTTCGTTCTAATTCTCTTTCGAGTTTATTGACGAACTTGATCTGTTCTTTCTTTCGGTTGGATATATCGTGGAAGGAGCGGTAGAGATCTCCGATCTGTATTTGGAATGTGCTTTCCAGAGCTAACGCGACTTCTTTGAGATTTGCTTTACCATGATTGATCACTCCGGATGCCTGGAGGGCGTAAATGAATGGGACGGTTTCATTATGCGATTTAATGGCTTAGGCGAGTTGAATTGGTCAACATATATTGGTGGAGTCGGTGAGGATGCTGTTACAGGAATAGATGTTGACGGGGCCGTGGTAATCTCAGGCTTCACCGAGACTTCTTACTATGGCAATAACCCCTGTGCATCACCTTCAAACGGAGGCTTTCCAACTTGTGACAATAATGGGCTTGCCTACACACAACCTTATAGTGGAGGAACTACTCAAGGTGATTTTGATGCGTTCGTCATGAAGTTTAGAAATTCATCTCATCTATTAGAATGGTCAACTTTCCTTGGAGGAGCATGGGAAGAGGCACATGGACAAGTTGATTTGGGAGCAGCGAATACGAGTGATTTTTGCACAGGTCCGAAAGTTCATATAGGAAAAGACTTTGACATCCTTGTCTTTGGTAACACCCAAAGTGGTTCTCTAAATGGAACTTGGGGGCACTTTCCAACACAGGATAACAATAGCTATTATTATCAATCAGTACATTCTGAAAATCCTTCTGGGGATCTAAGACAGGATAATTTTGTGACAATGTTTAATACAAGTGGAACTAAAAAATGGTCAACATATTTTGGAGGTGATTCACCCGACCTGACAGGAGATAGGGCTGGGGGAATAACTACTTTTGGAGATAAAATTTATATCTGTGGGACAACCCAATCAACGGGTGATTTTCCTTATAAGTGTCCATTGGGAATGGGAGGGGCTCCATTCTGTGAAAGTGTAATTGGCGGTTCTCAAGACGCTTACATAGCACAATTAGTAAGGGATGGAGTTGACAATGTCGGTCTAAATGATCTAATGCACCCGGAAGAGGTAGGTTTAGGTTTATACCCAAATCCGAGTACTGGAAGTGTAACAATAAGCCTCAATGGAAATAATTTGGAGGGTTTCAGCATAATTGTATACAATCAGTTAGGACAACAAGTTTATTTTAAAGAACACAAGGCTAACTTGGAAAACGAAGCCTTGAAATTGGATCTTTCATTTTTAGCAAACGGAATATATGTGTTTTCCGTTAGTGATGGTAAAGCTTTATTTTCGAACAAATTAATTATTAATTCTAAATAGATAACCTTGAAAGCTCTGACAACTGTATCATTTTTAGTTTGTTCGTTACTTGTCAACTCACAAGAATGGATTTCTCTTGGTGGAGGAGCGAATAATCAAGTTCGTGAGATTTATGTAGATACGATAAGTCAGAAACTGTTTGCTGTTGGCGCATTTCAGGATATTGGTGGAAGTGGAGGATATCGTGTGGCGGAATGGGATGGAACAAACTGGGCATCTTTATGTGACCCTCCATATTTACTGGATACAAACCCTATCCTCTCAGTTGTTAAGTACAACAATGAATTATTGGTTTCTGGTACACATGGGATCATGGGCGACTCATTAACACTAGAGTTATCTCGTCATGTGGCAGGAACTACTTGGGAAAAGTTTGATGATATTGATGGCGTTGCTTTGTTTGAAGTTATTGAAGACAAATTAATAGCTATTGGTTCATTTGACTCAATTGGAACTGAACCCATTAAGAATGTTGGAGTTTGGGATGGAAATGCATGGTCTGTTATTGGTGACACTAGCGTTTCAAATTATTTCGATGTTCAATCTCTTGCCGATATAGAAATATACAATGGAAATTACGTAATAGGAGGGAATGCGGAATCGCCGAAAGAAATTTTCCAATGGGACGGTCTTAATTGGAGTACATTAGGCTCTGGTATTCCAGGTAGTAGTGCCTGGGTAAACTGTCTTAAAAGTTATCAAGGTGTCCTTTATATTGGCGGAAATTTTAATGATCCAAATTTTCCATCAGAATATTTAGTGGCTTGGGATGGACAGAACTTCTTTGACCCATTCCCAAACGTTAATTTTAGAGGGCAAGTTTCAGATTTGAAGGTAATAAATAATGAGCTATATATCTTAGGAGGACTTAGCATTGATGGATCATTGACCACCTATGGATTTTCAAAATTTGATGGTGACAGCTTATGTACTTTTGGCGGAGCAGGAATTTGGGGTCAAACCCCTGTTCCCGGTGCACAAAAAATTGTAGAATATCAAGGTGAAATCATAGTTGCAACTGGAATATCAATGGGTGAGGATACTGTGAATTTTATTGGGAAATGGAATGGGATTGCGATGGACACATGTATTTATAACCCAGTAAATGTTGGGGTTAAAGAAAATGATTCCAAAACTATCTCGGTTTATCCAAACCCTGTTACTGGTATATTACGAATTGGCGGTTCTGAATTGAAAAACATCAATGAAATAACGGTACTTAGTATGACCGGAGAAGTAATTATGAAGTCAAGATTAATTGAAAACACTATTGATATTTCTGATTTAAATCCAGGGATATATATACTCATGGTGAACGGAACCCATCTTAGAATTGTAAAAGAATAAAACATTCTTGAACCTTAAAACATCCCCTCCAACTCCAAAATCTTTCGTTCCAATTCTCTTTCGAGTTTATTAACGAACTTGATCTGTTCTTTCTTACGATTGGAGATGTCATGGAAGGCACGATAGAGGTCTCCGATCTGTATTTGGAAGGTGCTTTCCAGGGCTAACGCGACTTCTTTGAGATCTGCTTTTCCGTTGTTGAGTACACCGGATGCCTGGAGGGCGTAAATGAGTTCCACCAGATCCAGTTTGTTGGCTGTCCATTTCAGTTTACTTTTTGGTGCAATCGTAACCGTTCTTTCCGTGTTGAAGTGTCTTTGGAAAAGGTCGAAGGCCATAATATTGGCGGCGATGTGGTCATGTGATGTGTTGAATTCAGGATCATTCATTTGAAAGTTGCTGAACCTCGAAATGAATCCCATGTTCGTTCCTCTGACAAAGTAAGTCTCATCCTTGTCCTTCTGTCCGCATCGATAGTATTTTACAAAGTCCAGATGTTCCCGCATGATGTGTCTGAACATACGTTCTTTCTTACCAACGAACCCTTTGATGTCCTCCTTGGAAAGATGTAGCTTTTGCTCTTCGATATCAGCCAATATCGTAAAGAAGATGAGGTAGGAATTAATATGCGGTTTGATGAATTTAAAAAAGTGGATCTCTTCCTCTTTATTAGTGAATCCTCCTGTACGGATCTTCTCACGAAATTCAGCTATCACCCTGCTGATCAGTTTCACTGCCTTCTGTGTACGCACCATAATATCGGGCTCAGAAAAGTGCAATTGCTCCAGCTCCTTTTCAAGCTCTCTCGCTTTAGCGATAAACTCCTCCATAAATGTCTTCTTCTTTTTAGTTAGTAACGTGTTCTAACCACATATCGAAGGACAAATATGAAGGAGTTGTTCGTAAATGTTTTACGATGTCTTTTTCTCTTTTTCTACCTCATCCACTTTGAATAATTTTTGCCTCAATTGATGCATGTCTTCACTTACTTTTTTATCTAATACCTTAGCGTAGATCTGGGTAGTTGCGAGCTTCGAATGACCGAGCATTTTAGATACTGTTTCAATCGGAACACCATTAGATAAGGTTATCGTTGTTGCGAAGGTGTGTCGCGCAATGTGAGAGGTTAATCGTTTATTGATCCCACAAATCGCGGCTACTTCCTTCAGGTAATTATTATAGACCTGGTTGGAGCGAACGGGAAGTAGCTTGTCGTGTTTCAGACAGGTTTCATGCTCCTCATATTTTCGAATGATATCGAGGGCCACAGGCAATAAAGGTACACTCTCCCTCTCCCCTGTCTTTTTCCGATGTGTGACGATCCATAATTCTCCATCAATACCTCTTGAGATGTCGTGCTTTTTGAACTTGTAGACATCCCCATACGCGAATCCCGTATAACAACAGAAGATGAATACATCACGGATCTCTTCGAGACGTTCATTCATGAATTTGGTATTCAACATCTGTTCAATTTCTTCCTCGGTAAGGATCACTCTTTCCGGTTCTTTGTAGCTGCACTTAAATCGCTCAAATGGGTTCGTTTCCATCCATTCATTATCCACGCACACGCGGATGATCTTCTTGAGCTGTTTAATGCTTTTGTAGACCGTGTTGATCCCGAGCTTCTGACTTGTTAATAGGTAGTGCTCAAAATCGGTAATGAAGGAATAGCGCAGCTCATGAAGTGGTATATCCTTCCTCTTGTAACGTACTTTGAGGAACTGTTCTACTTTATTTTTCGTGGTGTTGTACTTTTTCCAGGTAGAGTGCACTGCTTGTCCGGATGCTACGAGTTCCTTGAATTTTGTGTTATGATAATTGATAGCCATCATCAGGGTTCTTTCCTGGGATTTTTCTTTCACCCCAAGGAAGTTGTTTTTGAGTTCTTTCGAAGTAGTTTCTATCCCTCTCGCCATAAAATTCAAGTAGTCCTGATTGATCGAATTTCGCATTCTGTCAAGATATGCATTGATCTTTTGACTCTCCGGAGCATTCAATTTCAGGCTCTGATTTTTCTTGTTCCAATGGTTTGGGTTGACAAAAATACCTGTCGAAAATGTCGCGGGTTTCCCGCCAATACTGATTTTGACGTACAAGGGACGTTTCCCTTCTTTCTCTTTTTGGTTGTGGGGCCAAACTAGCACCACAAGTCTTTGGTTGTTTTTCATTATTCTATAGGTTACAAATTACACGCTCAAATCGTTCTTTTTAGCGCATTTTGCGAACACAAACAGCAAAATCAAATTCTTTGCAACACCTTTAATAATGGGCGATAAGCCAATTTTAGTTACCTAAATATCTGAAAAAAGACAGGTAACCAAATAGGTAACCAATTTTATGTGGTTTTGAGCCTATTTTTGATGGTTTTGTCCACCCATGAAATTCTGTGAAAACACCAAAAACCTTGATTTTATAGGTTTTTAAATGAAAAAGCCTCCGGACGGGAGGCTTAAAAAGTGGTCCCACCTGGGCTCGAACCAGGGACCCCCTGATTATGAGTCAGGTGCTCTAACCAGCTGAGCTATAGGACCGGTGAATTTTGCAATTCAGGTCTGCAAATATACGATATGAACCTAAAATGTCAATAGTTAAGTTAAGATTTAAACGTTAGCATTCCCATTCTTTCATTCCATCTGTAACACACGTTGCGCTCAGACTGAAATTGTTTACCTTACTTTGGTCACAAGAAACAATGGAAGTAATAGAAATATTCGGATTTGCAGGTGCCCTTTTGATCGGTCTTGTTCTCGGTTTGATAGGAGGTGGTGGGTCTATCTTAACCGTTCCTATTCTTGTTTATATCCTGGGAATTGACCCTGTACTTGCTACTGCTTATTCATTGTTTGTAGTGGGTGCATCAGCAGCTGTTGGAGCCATCAGAAATGCACAAAAAGGTATGATCGACTTCCGTACAGGAATTGTTTTTGCCATTCCCGCATTCATTTCCGTTTACCTCACGCGTAAATTTGTTGTTCCCGCCATTCCTGAACACCTCTTTAACGTAGGTGATTTTGAAGTTACCCGTAACATTGCGATCATGGTGTTCTTCGCGATCATCATGCTATTGGCATCGATTTCCATGATCCGCGGGCGAAAAGACGATACAACGGAAGATCAAAAAGTTGAATACAACTATCCGATGATCGTTATCGAGGGTCTTGGCGTAGGATTCTTAACAGGTATTGTAGGCGCCGGAGGAGGATTCCTCATTATCCCTGCACTCGTCCTATTGGCAAAGCTGCCAATGAAAAAGGCAGTTGCCACATCCTTGCTTATCATAGCCGTAAAATCACTCATAGGATTCCTAGGAGATGTTCAAAATCTAGAGATCGACTGGACCTTCCTTTCTGTATTCACAGCCATTTCGATCCTGGGGATCTTTATTGGGATCTACCTCAACAAGTTTATCGACGGTAATAAGCTGAAAAAAGGCTTTGGATACTTTGTCCTGATAATGGGTGTATATATCGTCTTGAAAGAGCTGCTCTGATCAGACCTTCAGCTCCGCGGTAGATGAGCGCATACGGAATGTCATCATCACCAACAATCCGAATATTATCGAAGCAAATACCAAGTGTGCTGTTCGCACTAACCCCGGCATTTCAGCGTAAGCAAGCATCACTCCACTGGTCAACTCCAACGCCAACAAAATGTACAGCCAGCGTACAGACCAATACTTAAATGAGCGCTCGTTCTTAGCAGCAACGATGGTCAACAAAACCAACACTAACCAGGAGAAACTTCGGTGAATATAGAAGGACATCCCCATCATTTCGATCCATTCAGTTTGCCCATAACCTTGCTTGATCAATACATCTATCTCTTCACGCACCTGTGTCCCCAGAAACATCTGATAGAACGTAACCGCAAGCGAAAACCAAATAACGTATTTCACCCAATTGAGCTGCGGCAGTTTTTGATTTTGCCTTGGGCTGATCAAGTAGAGAATATAGAGCTGTATTCCAATTATGACAAGTGCCAGGAACATATGAATTGTGATCGTCCATGGTACTAGATTAGAAGCCACCACGATGGAACCGAACCATGCCTGGAAAAGCATCAAAACCAGGTTAAATGCAGCAATCCAAATGATCTTGCTTTTCCTGTATCGGAACAGCATCCAAATAAACGCGATGAGCATTGCATTCCCCGCCAAAAAACCGACTAAGCGGTTGACATATTCCGTCCACGTTTTACGTGCGTTGAAGTCTTCCTCTTTGAGAACTTCCGGATCATTTTCAAGTCTTTCCGCTGTTTCTTCCATCCCCATTGAGCGAAGGGTTTTACAGAATTTATTGAGCTTTTTCTTCCGCTTCTCGAGGTAGATCTCCTGATAGTTCTCAGGTAGCTGTTCTAATTCTGTTGGAGGAATCCATTCACCAAAACATCTGGGCCAATCAGGACATCCCATTCCGGATCCGGTGATACGCACAAAACTTCCTGCAATGACCACGAGGTAGATCAATACCAACGCAATCCAGTTTAGTCGAATGAAAGACTTTGAAAATTCCATTGGTTCAAAATTAATCATTCGTACTTTTACTTCCGACGAATGAAGGAGAATCTTTGCATAATTGGTTGTGGCTGGCTCGGCAAATTTGCCGGTCAGGAGCTCAGTTCTTCGTTCGAAAAAGTCTATGGTTCGTACCGTTCAGAGGAAACAAAAGAAGGGTTGGAAGCAGTGAATATTCATCCTTTTCAACTGGACTTAACAACAACGGATTTAGCTGTTCCGGAAGAGATCTTGAAGTCATGCAAAACAGTGATCATTGCGATGCCTCCATTTGCACGACAAACACCGGAAATCTATGGCGATAAACTAGCACAGATCGCACGTCTATTTTCATCGGAAACCAGATTTATTTTCACCAGTTCAACAGGTGTTTATCCGCTTACAGAAGGTGTCTACGACGAGGAATTTGAGTGTGCTGATACGAATGTTATTTGTCATGCTGAAAATGAACTGAGAAAAGCTGTCAAAGAGCGACTTGCTATTCTACGACTGGGAGGATTATTTGGAGCTCAACGACACCCCATTAAATTTCTGTCGGGACGCGAAATGGCTACAAACGGTTCAGAACCGATCAATCTGATTCATAGAAAGGACATCGTACGGTTAATGAAACACGTAATTTCAGAAAAATTATTTCCATTGCTTCTAAATGTTTCTTTTCCATTGGATGAAACCAAACAGACGTATTACGATCACGTTGCTGAAAAGAACTCGCTTTCCCTTCCACGATGGGGCACTGCAGAGGGAGCGAAACGTTTAATTTCTACTGAAAAACTCATGACTTTGGAAGGGTTCGATTTGATTTTCAACCCCTTGGACTTTACCTTTGAGTGAAATTCTACCTTCCCTACGGGAAGAAAATTGGATTTTGGAACAACATTTGCGAACGATATACGTCTAAGAAAGTGATGAGAGTTCTGATCATAGCAATATTACTAATCCTATTCCCCTTCGGGAGCAAGGCTTCACATATCGTTGGAGGTGATATTTACTATGATTACCTGGGCAATAACAACTATCGCTTTTACATCAGTGTTTACCGAGATTGCAACTCAACAGGTGCTCAGTTTGACAGCCCACTTCAGCTGGCCGTGTACTCAGGAACAAACTTGGTTCAAAACATCCCTGTACCTTTTCCAGGAAGTCAGAACTTACCGGTTGTATTCAATAATCCATGTGTAACTCCACCCAACAATATTTGTATCGAGAAGGCCGAGTACGAGATTGTTGTTAACCTTCCACCTATCAATGGTGGTTACACGATTTCCTATCAACGCTGTTGTAGAGGGCCGAACATCACAAACCTTCTTAATCCGGATGACACTGGTTTTACCTTAACATGTCGTATCCCTGGTTTGGACACAGGTAACTGGGAAAACAGCAGCCCGCGGTTTACCAACTATCCACCGTTGTTATTGTGTAATAACGATGATCTGGTATTCGATCACAGTGCCACAGATCCTGATGGTGACCAACTGGTGTACTCATTGGTGACTCCAAATTCTGGAGCAAGCTCTTTTAACCCAGCGCCAAACCCTGCTCCACCTCCAGCGTACCCACCAGTTCAATGGGCAGGTGGATTTACAGCACAAAATCCTTTGGGACCAGGAGCGACGATAAACATTAATCAAAATACAGGTTTACTGACAGCGGCACCTCAAATGCTTGGGTTATTTGTGGTAGGAGTGCGCGTACAGGAGCTGCGCAATGGCGTTGTGATCAATGAAACGGTGCGTGATTTCTTATTCCGAGTGTTTAACTGTCAGCTGCAGCTGGAAGCAATTGTTCCTAATCAAGAGCAGTTCCCAGGCTTCGTAAATTTCTGTCAGGGACTAACAGTTCAATTTCCAAACAACTCATACGGAGGAACAAACTACGAATGGGACTTCGGTGTACAAGGAACGAACACAGATGTCAGTACACAGTTTGAACCAATATTCACTTATCCTGC
>JBMSGX010000084.1:0-9068 GCA_049416285.1 Crocinitomicaceae bacterium
GTTGGGGAACCAACGGTTGCATTTGTCGTAGTTGAACATCCGTTAGCATCTGCTACAGTGATCGTGTACGCTGTTGCAGCCAACCCTGTTGCCGTACTGTTTGTCCCAGCACCTGACCCGAAGTCATACGTGTAACCAGGAGTACCTCCTTGTGCTGTTACTGTGATAGAACCGTCAGCTGCCCCTGGGCAAGACTCATCAGTTGCTGATGCAGAACCACTCAATGCTGTTGGCCCACCAAGTGTTACTGGCACGATTGAAGTACATGCGTCACCGTCAATTACGGTAACATTGTAAGTACCTTGAGAAAGGTTTGTAAATGTTCCCGTTGCCTGTGCTCCAGTACCGATGTCATATGTCGCTCCAGTAGAGTTACCTGTCAAGAAGTTTACAGTAACTGATCCGTCATCGTCCCCATTACATTGCTCTTCAACAGTAGTATAGTCAAATGTTGAGTTACAAGGGTTTTGTAAACAGAAGTTCTGAATTTCACTGTTACCTGGATCAGCCGATGTCCCGTATGCTACGTCAAGCATTTGAATTAGAACGTTTCCGCCACCATCTGTTAAAACATAGTTCCCATCTATTCCACAACCAGAAGCTGTTCCGTCAAGACCATCACCCCAGTCATCATAAATTGTGAAGTCATAACATCCAGCAGATAAACATAGGTTTTCGTTGACTGTTATTTCATTCCCGTATGCACCGGCATCACCTGCAGTAGCAGACTGATCGCCTCCTGGCATTACAAGGTCAGTATTACCTCCTGATGCGACTACTGTTCCTCCACCATCAGCGATTTCCCAGTAGATCTCATACCCCCAACAGTCTGTATCAATAGTTACTGTTACAGGTAAACCACCAATTGTTGCTGTATAGTTAGACGCGGAAGCATCGTTAGATGGATCTGAATCTGTATTTCCGTTCGGGTTAGATGTGTACGCATTGAATACGTGTGCACCACCTGTAGTTGTCATGTTAGGAAGTGTAACGTTAACTGTTGCACCGGCTGCAAGCGTACCAGTCCAGTTAAAGACCTGCGTTCCTGCTCCATCAATATCATAGTTAATATCAACCGAAGTAAGATCGTTGGTTCCGTAGTTTCTAAGAACTACCTCAGGGTCAAAGTTGTCTGTACAGAATAATCCGTCAGGGTTAACGATAGAAAGTATACCGGCATCATCCGGGAGAGTAGGCTGGTTTGGATCCCAACCGTCATTTACCGTTGCTGTTCCGCAAGATCCAGGAGCAAGATAGTTTCCAATCCCAAGTCCCCAAGAAACACCAAGGCGACCGTAGTAGTCTAATTGGTTGTTGTCATTTGTTCCCTGACAGGCGGCAGCACCACCGTAAAGCTGACCAATGATTCTTCCGTTTTGGTCAAATAGTGGTGAACCTGATGATCCAGGCTCAGTAACTCCTTCATCCCAGTCATCGATCATCCAAGTCTGAGCTCCTGCATTTACACTGTGGTAAGGAGATTGGTTCTCACGACAGATCTTCTTAACGTCACCTGATGGGTGGTGAATACCTGTAGCTTGAGTGATTGTTCCGTCAGTGTCGTCATTGTTCCACCCTGCATAGAATAGGTTCCAGTTTTGGGCATCTGTCAAAGTCATGTTGTCGATCTCCAATAGCGCGTGGTCTGCTTGAGTTCCACTAACTAATATAGTTGCTCCGTTAGCAGTTTGATCATATGGAGGCCCTGGATCAACACTGTTTGCAGTTGTTGCACAAGACTCAGTTCCTGGAGGCGATTCCCAGTTAAATCGGAAGGCCCAGTTTCCAGTACCACCACCCAAACAATGGTTTGCAGTCAAGAAGTAAGGTGTTCCATCGTCACATGTGTTGTTGATCAAAGCACCAGAGCAAATTCCTGATCCCCCAACAACGATCATTGCAACCGAACGGATCTGATCATTCCATCCGTTTCCTAGTGGACAGTTAACATCAACGTTACAGTCACCAGAGCTGTTCAACGCCTTCAATAGTTTATCCTGCATTGGTCCAACACTGCGATATCCATGGATCACGTTCGAGATCGTGAAGTTACCTTGTCCTTGCACAGCAGCGGGCTCATAGTATTCAACAATGATATCATCGCCGTGCACCAACTCTGAGCCTAATAATCCGTCAGGACGGTTGTTGATAGAAGTATATGCTCCAACGCGGTTCGTACCGTTCTTATCGAATAAGTAAAGATGCGCTCCTTCTGGCATATAGAAATCTTCGAACAAAAGGTTCACAGTGAGTGCTCCCGGACAGTCGATCGCAACTCTCCAAAGTCTGTTTCCATTAGGAAGGTCAGTCCAAAGGCCAGTATTATTTAAACTGATATCCGTGTCATATTTGTAACCGAATTGCCAGGGAGAGTCCTTAGCTTGGTCACGAATAGAATCTTCGATCCTTCTGGTTTCCATATCGAAACCAGGCATCGTGTGCTGTGGAATTACAACGTGTCCAGGTAGTTTACCTTTCCAACTGATCGGTCCACCTTTGTCCTGTACCTGTGCAATCGCTCCAAAAGATAGGAACGCCACAAATACGGCAAGTAGTTTTCTTTTCATAGTTCTAGTTTATTTATTTGGTTATTCGCTTGATACTACAGCCTCTCGGTTGTGTAGTTTTTTGTTTCACTTTTTGTCCGTTTCCATATTGCTCCAGTGCATTGGAAAGGTATGAAATGTCTTCTTCTCTGCCTGAATCCCAAGAATTATCTATGGAACCCATGTAGATGAGTTTTTTGTCTTCGTTGAATAAGTAAATGTGCGGTGTTGTTTTGGCACCGAAAGCATCAGCTACCACATGGTTCGCATCCATTAGATATGGCATTATGTAATTTTGATCAGATGCTCTTTTCTTCATTTCCTCCATCGAATCTGCAGTCGATCTTTTGGCTTCATTACTGTTAATGAGGACAGTGTTTATATCGTATTCGGATGCTTTCTCAGCGATGGAATTGTATGTATGCTCCCAACCTTTGAAGTTCTCACTCCCCACAACAAAAGGGCAGGTATTACAACTGAAGATTACAAGAATTCCATTAGCTCCCATTGCCTCGCTTAAGTTAGTAGTGTCACCTTTCGTAGAAACAAGCGTTGTGTTTTCCGAAGGCATGGCGGAACCGATCTTTAATTTTCCTTTTCCGTCTTTCAATAAAATAAACGAGCAAAGAACCAACATCGTTGGCAGCAATAACCAAAGACTTGCGAGAGGTTTTGTAATCGCATTCTTGGTATTAGCATTCATAAGATTTATTTTTAGCACGATGATTGGTAGAATAAAGCGGAAAAATACGAAAAAATCATGAAAAAACTCTTTACTTTCTTAGCCCTGGTTTTGTCTCTGAACGTTTTAGCACAGGATTTCACAATTGAACAAGATGTTCATCCCTACTACGATATAATGGAATGGAAAGGGATGGGAGCCTTGTTAATGAGCAAAGACCCGAATGCTAATACAAAACAGATAACATTATCACTAATTGGAGATCAGGAGACAACGATCTGGGATCAAAAATTCAATCCAAAGGGAGAAGATTTCTATTACATCGCTAGCGAAAATGCCCGTTATGTATATTTCCTTGATAATCTAGACTTGCAAACAGGTAAGCTATATTTCAGTCAATTGAATTCCGCAGGAAATATCAAGTCTACGAACGTTTCTATATACACTGAATTAAAGAAAATCGGTGCTTTTGCGAGTGATGACATTGAGTTCATAGATGCAGTCGTGACTGACAAGGCATTGGTCCATTTATTTAGAATTAAGGATAAGAAAAGTAAGGAATATATAGAAGTGGCTACGTTTATAACGCACCATAATTTTAGATGCTATGCTGCAGAGCTAGGGCGTATCTCATTTGACGCTTTAAAGGATGAGGATAATGGGCACTGGAGATATATTGGTTTCACTGGAGATCAGATCTATTTCGCAGCCAGAGAGAAATCTAAAAAAGAGGCAGGTTATGCGGTAAAACAGTTTTCTTCAAAAGGAGAACCCTCTACCGCCTTGTTTATTGCCGCTCCGGAAGATTTACTGATCGTGAATAATATTGGCTTCGGTACAACTGGAGCTTATTACGCTAACAATATCGAAGCTGAGCCCGAAAAAGGTTTGATCACGAACATTAAGGGTAAATTCTACCTAACAGGAGGTCGTGTTGCGGGTAACGGTGCGGAATTGGTTCTTTTCGAGTTGGTTGAAGGAGAATGGGAAGAAGTAAACAAAATGAACTTGAATTATTTCATTGAGAAGAAAGGACTTGACCTTGGTATTTACCCGATGAATGAAGGGATAGGATATCATCTTGATCACAATGGATATGATAAAGTAAGCATGCTTTACTTTGAACCGAAAAAGACAACTGCTCACAACGACTTTACAGAGAAAACGATCTACAATCCGAGTAGTGTTTTCGTAAAAAAGGAAAAGAACGAACTAGTTGTTCTACTTGAGAACTTGGATATTCTTAGATTTAACACCGATCAATTAGGTAAAGAAGGCGCAGTTACCTTTAAGCGAGAGAAAAAATGATAATAGGCATATGCGGCGGGAGTGGTTCCGGTAAAACCACTTTGTTGAGGAGAATAGCGGAGCATTACCACGAAATGAATCCAAGTGTTTTCATCATGGATAATTATTACTATCCGATCGAAACACAATACCAAGATGAAAACGGGGTGTATAATTTTGATCTTCCAACGGCATTGGATGAGCAAAAACTAACGAAAGACCTTCATACATTGGTTTCGGGTGAGCCGATCACAGTTCGTGAGTATCATTTTAATGCTCCACCGGATAAGAAAATACTCATTACCGTTGAACCATCGGAGTTTTTAATTGTTGAGGGGCTGTTTTTGTTCCATTATCAGGGAGTTCGAGAGAAATTAGATTTCAGCATTTTTATTGATGTTGACCCTCAAATTCAATTGGACAGACGCTTGTACCGTGACCAGGAAACAAGAGGTTACTCACATGATGCTATTATGTATCAATGGCAAAACCACGTTAAGCCGTGCTATGAAAATTACTTACTACCTTACAGAGAGGATGCAGACTTCATTTTTAGAAATGATGTTCATGCGGACGAAGATTTTGAATTGCTGATAAAAACCCTGGATAAGAAACTGGAGAAGATCTCATGCTAAAGAACGTTCACAAAAAATGGAAGTGGCTGGCAGCAGCGATACTCACATTTTTTGTGTTTGGTTACGTCCTTAGAAGTGAGCAAGCAAGAGGTCATAGTGCAGAAGTTAAAGTTTTTCAGGAACGTTTTCTTGAACTTGAGCGTGAGCTCGATCGCCGTCTGGATGAAAATTTTAAATCATTCAGAGATAAAGGAATCGAAGAGCGATGGATAAATGGTGCCCAAAGTGAAAATGTCAATATTCATGTTTACCGACGAGACTCTCTGAAGTATTGGAGTACGAATGAGTTACCGATACTAAGGTTTGCAGAGATCCACTTTCCGGCCCAAGGACTTGTTCATTTGCAAAATGGATGGTATTATGCTAAAATGAAGTCTGCCGATCACCTTACGGTTTGTGCTTCATTTTTGATCAAACAGGATTATTCCTACCAAAACGATGATCTCGAAAATGATTTTGCCGACCATTTAAAATTGGATTTCAGCGCGGATATCAGCCTTGACCGAGACAACGAGGAAAACTATTCGATAAAAGACAGTAAAGGTGATTACGTTCTGAGTATTCAGCCACAACATGCAAATCAATACAGCGAGACAAAAGCAGTCGTTTTACTTTTACTATTGGTCGCGGGAATCATTTTTCTTGTAATTGCCTTTTTGCAATTAATTCCAAAAGGTAAACCTTGGAATATAGTAGCACCGATTTTCCTATTGTTTGTCCGTTATTTGGCGCTTAAACTAGAGTGGTTTGGATTCATGGAGGACGTGCAAGGATTTGACCCAACGCTTTACGCGAGCAGCGGATGGTTTCCTACGTTTTTCGATTTCCTGCTCAATGTAGCATTGATAAGCTATTTACTCTTCCATATCGGTCGATTGTTGGAAGGACAAATGACAAAGTCGTTGAAGACCATTCTCGGTGTGGTTTCGATGGTCATTGGAGTGCTTGTTTGGTGGTTGATCACTTGGTTGATCAAAGGGAGTGTGGATAATAGTACCATTCCTTTGGTATTCCAGGAATTATTCACCCTAAACGCTTATTCGATCATAACTGTTGCGGCAATTGGTGTTCTCTTTTATTCATTTCTTCAGTTTCTTAAAAGTGTTTTCCAGGAATTAGGTAAGACTAATTTATCACCATCAGTTGTAGTATTGATGCTGTTTTTTGTTGGTTGTGGGTATTTCGCTTATGACCTGTTGTTTGGAACTAAGCTGATCTATGCAGCGGCATTCCCTTTACTTGTGATGGGACTGTTATTCTACGTGGTACTTTTGCGGGGCTCTGAGATCAACTTAAACTCAGGGATGGTTATTCTCTTTCTTTTTTCGATGGTTGTAGCCTTACATTATGACCAGGTAAACCGTAAAAAGGAAGAGCAGGAGAGAAAATTATACGCCAATCAATTTGCTACTGAGAGAAGTGTCGCAGCTGAAGCTGAGTATATGAATACACTTGAAAAACTGAAGGAAGACAATTTCCTTTCGCGCTACATTAGCTCGCCAGCAAGCTTAAGTATTAGCGATTTTCAGGATGGGCTGGAACGAAGAGTGTTCAATGGTTTCTGGGAAAGATATGAGTTGTCATTCGCGATGTTTGCCATGAACAATGATCCTTTGATCAAAGACGTCGGTGTTTCAAAACAAGAACTGGATGAGATCATAGAGTCTTCTGGAGAGGTTTCCCAGATCAGCCCAAGCATGTACTTCATAGATGATTACAAAGGTCAGTACACGTATATCATTCATGAGATACTCGAGGGGCGAGACAGTACCCAAGCGCATTTCTATTGCACCTTGAAATCGAAGAAAATACCGGAAGAAATAGGATTCCCAAGACTTTTAATATCCACAGATGCAAACGTTTCTGAGCCTCTTGAAAACTACTCGATTGCAAAGTACCATAACAATCAGCTGGTAACGAAATACGGTGAATTCGACTATCCAACACATTTGGCTATTCTTGATGTTCGATCTCAACAGCAGGATGGTTTCCTGCGTTTCGATGGGTTTGATCACTACTTTTTGAGAAGGGGTCAAAAGGACTATTTGATCCTTTCCAAAGAGGAAGGAAAATTCTCAGATCTATTCACGTCATTCTCATACTTGTTTTCATTCTTTGGAATTTTATTGATTCCTGTACTTTTCAGAAGAAGGGGGTCAACGAGCAGCGGGAAAGTGATCAGCCTAGCGCTAAAGATCCAGATAGCATTGGTATCCATCGTATTCCTCTCTCTTTTTGCATTTGGATGGGGTACAGGTTCATTTGTAAGCACGCAGTATAATGAGTTTACCAATGATGTGATCACTGAAAAGTTGAACTCGGTCGAAACAGAAGTTAAATCCAAGCTTGGCAGTTTTGAGCAATTGACACTCGAAGAGAACGGGAATTATATGCAATACATTCTGCAGAAATTCTCAAGGGTATTTTTCACAGATATTAACCTGTATAACACGGACGGCTATTTGTTAGCCACTTCCCGTCCTAAGGTCTTTAATAAAGGGTTGATCAGTGAGCAGATGAATCCACGTGCCTACAGAAATCTCAACTACGGCAAAAAAAGTGAATATGTGCATCGTGAAAAGATCGGCAAGCTTAGCTACTCATCCGCTTATCAGCCGTTTTACAATAAGAAGGGGGCGATGCTTGGTTATATAAATCTGCAGCACTTTGGACAGCAGCAAGAATTTGAGAGTCAGATCGAGCAGTTCTTAGTTGCAATAATCAATGTATTCATTCTGTTATTGGCCGTATCAACTGTTTTGGCAATATTCATATCAAATTGGCTAACAGAACCTTTAAGAATACTCCAGGAGTCTTTTGCTGCGGTTAAGTTCGGAGAGCATAACCAGAGCATTTCGTATGATAAAGAAGACGAGATCGGAGCCCTGGTGAAGGAATACAATCAGAAGTTAGCGGAATTAGAACTCACCGCTCAGCAATTGGCAAGAAGTGAACGTGAGAGTGCATGGAGAGAAATGGCGAAACAGGTTGCCCATGAGATCAAGAACCCCCTTACTCCGATGAAGCTAAGTGTTCAGCAATTGTTGCGCTCCTACGATCCGAGTGACCCTGAAAGTGAAGAGCGCTTGAAACGTGTAGCGAACTCAATGATAGAACAGATCGATGCGTTAACGAAGATTGCGAACGAGTTCTCCAACTTTGCTAAAATGCCTCAATTGATGAATGAAAGGATGAACATCGTTCCTGTTATTGAAGGTGTTTGTCAGCTTTTCTCTGACAGTGGTGTCCAGTTGAATTTCGAGACGTTTACTGATACGATCTATGGTGATATTGATAAGGATCAATTCGTTCGTGTTTTCAATAATTTGATCCAAAATGCAGTCCAGTCAATTGCACCTGATACTGAGGGGCAGATAGCAGTTCGCATCATGGATCATGCTAACCAGGTTAAGATAGAAATTGAAGACAATGGACAAGGGATTGAAGAGGAAATGCGATCGAAGATCTTTGTGCCTTACTTCACCACAAAAGGAACAGGGACAGGTTTAGGATTGGCAATGGTAAAACAGATCATTGAAAATCATGGAGGGTCGATCTATTTTGATTCAGAGATTGGAAAGGGAACATGCTTCACGATCATGTTACCTAAATCAAAAAAGTAAGGCGCCCCAAGGGACGCCTTAAACAAACCTAATAAACGAACACTATACGAATAAAAAGTATCCTAAGAATAGGATATCAATTATCACACTGATAGTTGCACCCGTTAGTATGTACTTCATTGGGGCTACAGCCAACAACATACTAAGTGTTGCCATAGTAGGTATTACAACCATGATCAATGAAAAAGTGCTTTCTACCGCACCTAGACCAACGGTTAAACCTCCCATGCAACCAATGATTAATATTACAACTGAAATAAGACCGAAACGGTTAAACTCTGCGTTTTTAATGATG
>JBMSGX010000085.1:0-9002 GCA_049416285.1 Crocinitomicaceae bacterium
CATACTTCATTGGACATACTTGTTTCAGCAAAACCATAACTGTTTGCGCTTTCCACTGCTTCGACTTTATAGCAAATCCGTCCAGTTGATGCGATACCCATCGTGTTGTCTACGTACGACCATTGATTGCTACTCACCGTCCCCAAAGGAATAGGGTCGTATACACCATCAATACCTCTGTAGATATTATAGTAAAGCAATGACCCGTCAAAATCACGGTAAGGTGACCATTGCAGATAATTTTCTTTCAGCACTTCATCGTAATCTATTTCAAGCAGAATAGTTTTTGCTTCATTCGAGATCGCTCCGAGAGTTCCACAACTGTCATATACCTGTGCACGGTAGGTGTATGAATATGTATCCACATCCACATCCGTATCAATATAGTTAATGAAAGTTGACAGTCCCTGAAGTACTGCGATTTCTTCGAAGGATCCGGTATCATTCAATTTTTGAAGAGATATCTGTGACACATTTGCTGCATCGACATAATAACGAAGTTCAACCTGATCAGCATTAACAGTTGCAGTAGTGAGATAGTTAAACGCAGGAGTTGTTGCCGCATTAATAAACTGACATGTAGTATTCGAAAAGGAGGTTCTGCCGTCCGAATGATTTGCCTGAACAACAAAACAGTAGTTGAAGAACTGCTCTGTATCAACGGTGAATGACGTGGATGTAGTATTTCCCGCTGAGTACCATGGTTCACCGGCTTTGTGCGCAAAGACTTCATAGGAGGCTACCGTATTCCAGCCGACATAATCGCTCCAATCAAGTGTCACAGAACGTTCACAGATGTTCAAAGTTGGTTCAACGTACATCGTTGAATGCAATTCCGCTTTTGCCGATGTCTGATAGGTAGGAGGGATGGTCGTTGTCCAGCACGAATCAAAAGCTGCAACCGAATATGTCATTGGTCCGTTGATAGGCGTATTGTATGAATAGTTAGTATTCGTTAAACCCCAGACAGTATCTAATTCCACGATGAAGCCATTGTCATCCATTACATATACTACATACCCGTAAGTGTCCGGTTGAGCATTTTGGTTCCATGACAATTGAATATCTCCTGAAAGCGTATCAATAGAAACAGTTGAAATTACCGGGATATCAGGATTGATCATATCCTCAAAATTGTCACCATCAATGTTAGAGGTATAATCACAAGGAGAATTTTGAAGGACAATCTGATAATTCAGGAATGCGGAACAAATGTCTATCGTATCAATGTAATTCGTCACCCCAAAAGATGTACTATCTCTCAATACCCAAGTTCCTGCAGGATACTCCATATAGATGTAATAGGTATCATCCATCGTGCTTAATACCGGGGAGATCGGATCATTCCACTGCAGAACAGCGGTTCCGTTTCCAGGATTGGTTACATCAAGGAATATATTTGAGATCGTATCTGAATAGCGTTGGGTATTACCGTTGCAACCTGAGTTTACTGTTAGGTAATATTCGTTTTGTTGTGTAACTCCGGGAATTGTTAAGGATCCTGCACTGATATTATTGATGGTTCCTTCAAGTCCGTTTTGCATCGAGTATATTTCATAGCTCACAAAAGAACCGAATGGATCAGTCACTGGATCCCAACTTATTGTGATGTCTCCATTTGTTCCTCCTTGAATACAATTAATCGCTGGAGCTTGAATTACACCAGGATTAACCACATTGATCGTTATCGTAGCGTATTTAACCTTAGGAACAGGGCAGTAATCATCCTGCACTTTAAAAACAAAATGATAAGGGATCATGTCGGCCGCATAACCTTGCGGATTGACCAAATGATCACAGGTTGTTTGCCAACTGAAATCTGTACTTACACCTTGAACTCCCACAATTGATGGATTGCTGTCAAGAGTAGCACAAGGTGCGATTGCACATCCGGCATTACTGGTATACGGTGTTCCGAACATCGGACCTGTTGCTGTAAGAATGTTACTTTGAGGTGAGCCGTCCTGAAGCAGTTCGACATCTGTTGATGTTAGCGTGAAATTCACTGGTGTCCCTGCAACAACTGTCGTTTCAAAGAGACCTCCAAATGGACCGTTGATCACAGGTGCATTATTATTGCCTGAACAAGCTGCGACAACCAATTGCATTTCGCGCTCAACTTGAGAGATCAATACACCATTGCGATAAGAACGGGCAACGATCTTTACATTGAAATTTCCAATGTTATTCGAGAGAAAGGTGAGATTTCCACTCAACGGGTCAACGGCTGCAGGGATATTTCCAGGATTCATAGAGATGCCCGGAGTAGGCGAGTCATAAGTGAACCCAGGCTCAAAACTTATCGCAGCCGGACTCGTTCCAGGATTGTATGCTGTGCCTGATGGAAAATGATCATACGGCACTCCAAATGAGATATCCAGTGAATCAAGATCAGGATCGATAGCATTCATGTTGTATTCGTACGCATCTCCAACACAGCTCACAAAGTATGGGTCTTGCAAGAATTGCGGTGAATTATCCACGCATCCACCTGTGCTATTCGGAACATTGTAAATGATCGCACTAAGTGTTATTCCTACACTCGAAGGGAGCGTAATATTCGTAAGTGAGTTACTTCTTGAGAAATCTTCATAGGTGATCACCCAGCCCTCTGCAGGCGGTGTTCCTCCTAAAGCGATCGGCGCAGAACGATAGATCACTTTTTCGATCGCGCCCACACCATTTCCGGCGTTTGCTCCTGAACCACAGCTTAGCGCTATAGGTCCACTTGGCACTTCTGTACAAATCGGTGAAAGATCCTCTCTACTGATGAAACTAGCCGTGATCTGACTAACAGTTGGATGATTCCAGACTTTAAGTTGTGTACTGACAGTATTGATATCCGGGCCATTGCAATCACGGTAAAAAACCAATTGAAAAACGTAGTCTCCACCCTGACAGGTCCAGGTAATATCTCCTCCCATTACATGCGAAGCTTTCGATTGAAAGCTCAATGCAAGAATGACTATGAGGAGTAGTTGTTTCATGGAACAATAATAACGGATAAAATTCATACGTAGTATGAAGACGCCAGGATTCCCTTTAGGTTGTCTTTTTGTCCGTCGACTTTTTCTTCGAACGAAAACGTTTTTTCAGCTCAGGAATAGGTTCATCCATTCCTTTCAATTGATCAACTACGGAAGAGCTGTTCTGTCTTAAAAATTCACGCATGACATAGTTCGAAAAAGCATCCTTGTCTTTCAGTAATTCTGAAAGCTCAAAGTCCTTATCATCACGGTTTACGATCACAAGATTTATGAAGTCCTCAGCAATTGCCAAACGCATCGACACGAGCAAAATATCGTTGTACTGTTCAAGTAAATGGCGAATTTTTTGTTCCTGAGACTCTGTCATTTTATATCGAATATTTCTGACATAAAACTATTCAAATCAGTGCACTAAGAGAAATAAAGATATTCACATTACCCTGCTGTGACCACGGTCAAATCGTCCCAGTTCAGGTATAAACGCGCAAGTTGTTGAATTCGTTCAGGATTTATTTTTCTTACTGCAGCCATCGCATCGTTGTAATATTCCAAATCTTTTCCCTGCATGTCAGCACTCAGATACAGATCCATCATCGCATAAGGCCCATCCGCAGATTTTAATAGTTGTCCAAGAAGGTAATTTTTAACCAACTCAAGCTCGCCTTCATTTACAAGCTCGTTTTGGAGACGGTCTAACTCGAATTTTATCTCTACCAGTGTATCTTCAGTTACCTCCTTCTTTACTTCGGTTCCGATCATGAAATAGCCCGTGTTTTCGAACTCATTCACCATCGAACCAATGCCGTAAGTGTATCCTTTATCTTCACGAATATTTGACATCAATCGACTTCCAAAATAATCGCCCAGAATGGTGTTCAATACAAGAAAGTCGAGGTAGTCTTCGTGTTTCTTGTTGAAAAGGATTCTTCCCACTCGAACGGCAGTTTGCAATGCCCCTTCCTTCGATACGTGAAATCTCCCTTTCTCATGCGAGATATCAGCGTCTTTTTGGGATAAATTTTTATCACTGAACCCTTCTAATAATGTGAGTATTTGATCGATCTCTTGATCACTGAAGTCTCCTACAAGCACCACTTTTTGAAGGCCATTTAAATAATGTTTTTGGTGGAAATCGATCAGGTCTTTACGTGACACATTTTCGAGATCCTCCAACTCCATGACGGATGCATAAAGCTCATTCGATTGGAAAAGATGTTTTTGAAATTCACGCTGTGATAAATAGCTCACTTTACCCATTGACTGCAAATGTTTTTGCTTTCTGTCAGCCAGGTATTCAGTTGTTTCCTTTTCATCGAAATGGACATTTTTCAGAGCATCTGTCAGTCCATTCATGATCTCAGGTAAAAATTCGCGCAATGCATACATTGAGATCACTGCATTTTCCATTGATACACCGGACTGGAAGAATCCACCAAGACTGTCAATTGCTTCATTGATCTCAACGGAATTTCTATCTGGAGTTCCCGAAAGAAGCAAGCCATTTACAAAGCTTGAAATTCCTTTGTCTCCGCTGTTTTTGCCCGCATCAAAATACAGGTCCAATCTGGAGGTCTCATTTTGCACATCGCGCATAAGATAAACAGGAATGCTACCGTTTATTTTTCTGGTCTCGGGAGCTACAAAATGGATCTCCTTCACTTGGCTGATCGCCGGTTGTTGTGTTCTGTTGATCATGATGTAGCTTTGATTTTTAGTAATGAACAATTTTCTTTTTGAATCACGCGGTTAGCCACTGAACGTAATTTTTCTGGAGTAATTGACATGTATTTTTCGTTCTCGGAATTGATAAGTGAAGCGTCGCCCAGTAATTCAAAGTAACACAATGCCATTGCTCTGTTCAACGTACCCTGGTCTTCAAACTCTTTTGATGTTCTTACTTTGTTGAGCACTTTTTTCAATTCTCCTGCTTCGATCTCTTCTTTTCTTATTTTCTCCAATTCAGGCCAAAGCGCTTCATCAAACTCTTCAAATGAAACGCCTTCGTTCAGCTTACCTGAAACCACCAATAAACCATCATCTAGTGAACCCATGATGAAGGCATTAATACTGGAAACAAGCTGCTTTTCTTTTTTTAGTTTCACGAACAATCTAGCCGACTTGTCACGACCCAGAATGTCAGAGATCAGATCAGTTGTGTAGAAGTCTTCGTGTGTTCTAGAGCACATCTTGAAGGCATAATAAAAGGCATCTGTAGGAACTTCTCTTTCGATCGTTTTTTCTCTGAACTCAATCTGCTTAGGTTCCTGTGGAAGCACTCTGTTATATTTATCTCCGGCCGGGATATCGCCATACCATTTTTTCACCAGTCTTTTTACATTATCCAGTTCAAAATTACCGGCGATGCAAAGAATAGCATTGGAGGGATTGTAATGTTTCTTGAAAAATCCTTTTACATCCTCCATAGTTGCATCCTCAATATGGCTGATTTCTTTCCCAATCGTTGCCCATTTGTACGGGTGAACGTTGTACGCTAATGGACGCAATTGTAGCCAAACATCTCCGTAAGGCTGATTTAAATAGCGCTGCTTAAATTCTTCGATTACGACACTTCGCTGCACTTCAAGACTCTTTGGTGTGAATGCCAATGACAACATTCTATCACTTTCAAGCCACAAGGCTGTCTCAAGATTATCTCCAGGAACAACATCGTAGTAGTTCGTAATATCATTAGAGGTGAAGGCGTTGTTTTCACCACCTGCTTGCTGCAATGGAGTGTCAAATTCCGGGATGTTCACGGATCCTCCGAACATCAGGTGTTCGAAAAGATGTGCGAATCCTGTTTTGTTTTCATCTTCATCCCTTGCACCAACGTCGTATAGTGTATTGACAACGGCCATTGGTGATAATTCCTCCTTGTGAAAGATCACACGTAACCCATTATCCAGGGTAAATTTCTCGAATTGTACCATTAAAAATTGAACTTAGCTGAGTGTTGCTCGTCAAGAGCTGCTTTGTATTCTTGTATGAAATCATTTACGATTTCCGCTGCTGGTTTGATGTCATGGATCAGGCCTGAGATCTGACCGATCTCCAATTCACCTTCAACCATATCACCTTCAAACATTCCTTTTTTCGCTCGTCCGCGACCAAGTAAAGTTTTTAATTCATCCACAGTTGCGCAATCCTGATAAGCGCTAGAAACACGATCGTAAAAGTCATTTTTGATCAAACGAACAGGTGTGATCTCCTTTAGAGTTAATTGTGTGTCGCCTTCTTTCGCATCAACTACTGCATGCTTGAAGTTATCGTGTGCGCTTGACTCGAGAGAAGCTACAAATCGACTCCCTACTTGAACGGCATCTGCACCAAGATTCATGGCGGACAACATAGCACGTCCTGTACCAATTCCTCCTGCAGCGATCAACGGAATGTTCAGCTGCTCTTTCACCATAGGAATAAGGCAAAGGGTTGTAGTTTCATCGCGTCCGTTATGTCCACCCGCTTCAAAGCCTTCAGCAACAACTGCGTCTACTCCTGCTTCTTGCGCCTTTAGTGCAAACTTCACACTTGAGACAACGTGCACGACAGTGATCCCATGTTGTTTTAAGTGGTTTGTCCAAGTTTTAGGATTTCCTGCACTCGTGAAGACGATGGGTACCTCATACTTGATGATCGTTTCTATGTGCTTGTCGATATCCGGATAAAGCATTGGTAAGTTCACCGCGAACGGTTTATCCGTAGCTGCTTTACATTTGCGAACGTGCTCGTCTAAAACTTCCGGATACATAGATCCTGAACCAATAATCCCAAGACCTCCCGCATTTGATACGGCAGCTGCTAATTCCCAGCCTGAACACCAGATCATTCCGGCTTGGATCAGTGGGTATTGTATATTGAATAATGTGGTAATTCTATTTTGTTCCATAGCATCAAATTTAACGCTTTCAGTAAACTATTCAGGTGGTATTCGCGTCTTTAGAGTAAATTCACTATTTTAGAGTGCATTATGCGAGTTTTGAGAGGATTTCTAGTACTGTTTCTACTGTTCATTTCCCTAGCGAATTATGCTCAGGAAGTAACGCATGATCATTCTATTTATCACGCTTTTATTGAGAATAAGGGCCAATGGCCTGAGCAGGTGCTGTTCAAGTCCCAATTCAATGGTGGTAACATGTGGGTGGAGCAGAATAAATTTATGTTTCACTTACAGGACTTTTCTAATTTGCATAAGGCACACGCTGTTCCCGAAAAGGAGCGTCCCGATGATACATACAGCCAGACATTGATCCATTTAACTTTTGAGGGGTCAAATGAAGTGACTTCAATAGAGAAAACAGGGAAATCTAAACAGTACTACAATTATTTTATTGGAAATGATGAGAGTAAATGGGCATCAGATGTACATGGTTATGAAGAGGCTGTATTAAAAGAATTCTACGATGGGATCGATTTGAAGCTCATCGAGCAGGAAGATCAATTGAAGTACGAGTTTCATGTAATGCCAGGTGTTGATCCAAATGCAATACTTTTTAGATACGACGGACACGAAGAGTTAATGGTCGACAAGAAAGGAAACCTCGTAGTGAAAACTTCTTTGGGTAATATCCTCGAGAAGAAGCCTTACTCATATCAGATCGTGAACGGTCGAATCAAGGAGGTGAAATGCGCTTATGAGATCAGTGACAATAAGGTGCAATTTAAATTAGGGGATTATGATCCTCATGCTATTCTTGTTATCGATCCTGTTTTGGTGTTTGCGACGTATTCTGGATCCCCAACGGATAATTTCGGAATGACTGCGACTTACGGTTATGACGGAACGGCTTACTCTGGAGGTATGATTTACGGTAATGCATACCCTACGCCTGATCCATCAGCTTACAATACAACATCAACATTTACGGTTGTCGACAATCCTAACTACGGGATAACAGATGTATTCATTTCTCGCTACACTTCGGACGGCACAACAATGATCTGGACAACATTCTTAGGCGGAGGAGATGCCACACAAGGAACAGAAACGGCAAACAGCTTGATCTGTGATACGGATAACAACGTTTACATCTATGGGGCAACTTCTAGTTTAGACTTTCCAATAGTTAACGGATATCAATCGACGCATGCAGGTGGAACCAACGCTCAATTTTACTTTAATGGTGTATACTTCACCGGTGTTGGGACAGACATTTTTGTTTCAAAGATCAGCGCGAACGGACAAAACCTAATTGGATCAACATATGTAGGAGGTACCGAAAATGATGGGATCAATTACAAGGTTACCTCAGGGACTTACAACTCTGTTGCAGCATACGACTCCCTGACCTTCAATTACGGAGATCAATTCCGTGGTGAGATCATGTTGGATTCGATCAATAACGTTCTGATAGCTTCATGTACTCGATCAGTAGATTTTCCAACGGTTGCTCCATTCCAGGCAGCTAATGCTGGAATGCAGGATGGTGTGATCTTTAAATTGAATTCTGATTTTTCGTCGTTACAGTTCAGCAGTTACTATGGCGGTACGAATAATGATGCCTGTTATTCAGTGAAGGTTGATTCAAGTGCAAATATTGTAGTAGCTGGTAGCACATCCTCGAATGATCTTACCATAACAACTGGAGGTGGTTATGGAGGTGGTAAAACGGATGGATTCGTATTCAAATTAGATCAAACGGGAACAGCTCTGACCAATGCACGATATTTGGGTACGGCGAATTATGACCAGGCATTTTTTGTGGAGATCGACAGAAACAATAATGTATTTGTTTTAGGACAATCTGAGGGTGGAACATTCCCTGTTGTTAACGCGCCATACAATAATCCGGGTAGTAGTCAATTCGTGATCAAGTTAGATCCGACATTGGCAACAACTCTGAATTCTACGGTATTTGGTAATGGTTCACCTGACATAAATATTTCGCCTGCCGCTTTCCTAGTAGACATCTGCGGGAATATTTACATTTCTGGTTGGGGTGCGAACATATTGCAGCCGAATCCGATGGGAGGGATGCCTGTGACAAATGATGCCTTTCAATTTGATCCTCAGGACGG
>JBMSGX010000086.1:0-8866 GCA_049416285.1 Crocinitomicaceae bacterium
ATAATCTCTTGTGTGAGAAGATTAACGCTTGTGCATACCTTCGTCAGAAACAGTAAGTTTCTTTCTACCTTTCTTACGACGCGCTGCCAACACTCTTCTTCCGTTCTTTGTGGCCATGCGGCTACGGAAACCGTGCTTGTTTCTTCTCTTTCTTACTGATGGTTGAAACGTTCTCTTGCTCATTTTATATTGTCTTTAAACCTTTAGTCAAAAAATTGGACTGCAAAGATAACACATTTTTGTATTTACCAAAAGGATTCAGCAAAAATATCCTTTTTTCTCTTCCATGAAGATATTGTCGTTAATTTTGCATCAATCGATTAGGTATGCTGAGACCAAAGAAAAAAAAGAAAGATGATGTAAAACTGTCGAAAGACAGCTGGAAAAAGGCGAAGAAGATCTTCTCTTACCTCAGACCGTATTCAGGACAGTACTTCATCGGTTGGATCTTTCTGATTTTATCTTCTTCAATGGGGCTTATTTTCCCGCTTCTGATGGGACAACTGCTTGGTTCCGGTTCAGATACACCTAGCTCTATGCAAGGGATCCTGGAGAAAGTATCCATCGATAACGTTAACTCTGTCGCACTTGGTTTATTGATCCTATTCGTTGGACAGGCGGTCTTTAGTTTCATTCGTGTTGTGACATTCACAAATGTTACGGAGGGTGCCTTGAGGGATATGCGTCACGATGCATTCAAAAGATTGATCTACATGCCTATGGACTTCTTCAACCAGAATAAGGTTGGGGAATTGATGAGCCGTATTTCAGCAGATATTACACAAGTTCAAGAAGTTCTTCGCACAACAATCGCAGAGTTCTTCAGACAGATCATCATCATTGTTGGTGGTGTTATTATTCTCGTATATCTATCCTGGAAGCTTTCATTGATCATGTTTGCAACGGTGCCAGTTGTGGCGATCATCGCAGTACTCTTTGGACGATTCATTCGTAAGCTGTCTAAAAAGGCCCAAGACGAAACTGCCACCTCAAATTCGATCTTAGAGGAATCATTAATGGGGATTTCAAATGTGAAAGCTTTTACGAATGAGCGATTCATGCTTGGAAAGTTTGAGAAAGCGATCGATATGATCAAGGCCTTGAATGTGAAGAGTGGACTTTGGCGAGGAGTGTTTGTTTCGTTCATCATTTTCTGTTTGTTCGGAGCGATCGTATTTATCGTTTGGCAAGGGATCCTTATGACACAAGGGCCGAATCCAGAGCTTGCTCCTCAAGACTTCTTTAGTATCATCATGTTTACGATCATGATGGGAGCATCTTTCGGGTCAATTCCAGATATGTATGCGAGTATTCAGAAAGCTATTGGTGCCACAGAGCATCTTATGTCTATCATGGAGCAGGAAAACGAATTGGAGCTTTACAAAGGAACAGAAAAACCTGCAATCACAGGAAAGGTCGAATTCAAGGATGTTATCTTTCACTACCCTCAGCGTAAGGACGTTGAAGTGCTAAAGGGGATTTCATTGTCGATCGATAAAAATGAAACGGTTGCATTAGTAGGAAGCTCAGGTGCCGGAAAATCGACTATTGCTTCATTGATCCTGAATTACTATCCTGTTTCGGGAGGAAGTATAAATTTCGACGGGGTGAATGCAGATGCTATTGCGATCGATCACTTAAGAGAGCATATTGCTATTGTGCCACAGGAAGTAATCCTATTTGCCGGCTCTATCCGAGAGAACATTGCTTACGGTAAAACGGATGCCACTGACGAGGAGATCTTGAAAGCAGCAGATCAAGCGAATGCTTTAGAGTTCATTAATGGCTTCCCTGAAGGACTTGATACACAGGTTGGAGATCGTGGAATTCAGCTTTCAGGTGGACAGAAGCAACGTATTGCAATTGCACGAGCTATTCTTAAAAACCCGACAATCCTCATCCTTGATGAAGCTACTTCGGCACTTGATTCTGAATCTGAGAAACTCGTTCAGGACGCGTTGAATAACTTGATGAAAGGAAGAACATCTGTTGTGATCGCACACAGACTTTCGACGATCAAGGAAGCGAATAAGATCCTCGTACTCGGAGAAGGAAAAGTTCTGGAGCAAGGAACACATGACGAGCTAATGTCAGCAGCTGGAAATTATGCTAAGCTGGTTGAACTTCAGAATTTCGAATAAGTTAAGGTGCGATAATGCGCATCATCTCCGCACAAAGAATTGCTCCATAGGTTCCTAGCGCATAGCCTAATACAGCCAAGATTGCCCCAACACTTGCCAATGATGGATGGAATGCCGCGGCTACAATTGGTGCTGATGCAGCTCCTCCAATATTTGCTTTAGATCCTACTGCTACAAAGAAGAATGGTGCTTTAATGATCTTCGCTACAATGAACAGGATAGTTACATGAACGATCATCCAAATGATTCCAACAAGAATAAGTTCAGGCTCTTTGATTGCTTCCGTAAGCTCCATTTTCATCCCTATGGTTGCTACAAGAATGTAGATAAATACACTTCCGATCTTAGAAGCCCCTGCTCCTTCATATTTTCTGACCTTTGTCGCAGAAAGAATTAAACCTCCCGTAGTAGCTAATACCACCAGCCAGAAGAAAGATGAAGCAAATGGAGAATCTTTTCCTAACGCAGATTCGCATAGCACTGCCAATTCCTTCCCTGCAAAATGCGAAATAGCTACTATTCCAAATGTAATCCCAAGGATCACCATCAAGTCTGTCAATGCGGGAATACGCGAAATGGAAGATTGGTAATCCACCACTCTTTTCTTTAGATCCTCAATAGAAGAGGTGTCAGCTTTTAACCATCTATCAAACTTATCAGCTCTCGCAGCTCCCCAAAGGAGGAAGGCCATCCACAAATTAGCAACCACAACGTCCACCACGATCATTCTTCCATATAGCTCTGGAGCGTACTTGTAAGTTTCGTACATCGCGTTCTGGTTCGCACCTCCCCCGATCCAGCTACCAGCAATGGTTGCCATTCCTCTCCATGTCGCTTCATTTCCAAGTCCTCCTACTACATCAGGATCGATCAAAGAATAAACAAAAATAGCGATCGGCCCTCCAACAATGATCCCAACAGTAGCTGTCAAGAACATAATGATAGCCTTTGGTCCAAGGTTTAGGATTCCTTTAAAGTCAATTCCTATCGTCATTAAAATAAGCGCTCCAGGCAGAAGATAATCCCTTGCCATTGGATAAAGTCCTGAATACTCCTTAGAGATCAGTCCAAACATGTCAAGAATGGCGGGAATCAAATAACACAATAATAGCGCAGGGACTACTCTATAGAATTTTTGCCAACGTTCAGAGCCGGAATGAGAAGTATAAAAGATCAATGCCAATACAATTGCCAGTACCCCAAAGACGATTCGGTCATCTGCAAATACAGGTCGATGCTTTCTCTTAATGGTTAGCTCCAGTTTGTTCTTTGCATTTGATGCAAAAACGAGTGTGTCATTCTTGGCAAAAGCACGAATAGAGACATTTGCATTTGAATCAAGTCCTTTGATCATAAATGGATATAGACCATCCAATACTGTTCTTTGCTTGTTAACGATCACTTCAACAGAATCAGGAGCATGTTTTGACAGCTCCATCGTTGAAAAATCTACAAGGACATTAGACGCTTCTTCTATGTCCAATTTCTTTTCAGCGCTAACATTCACATAAGTCACCTTCTCAGGATCCAGCTGTTGCAGCTTTGTGCTGTCCATCACATCGATCACATTGCTTTGAGCAAAGGTTAAAAAAGGAATTAGCGATAAAAGAAATACAATTACTCTCATAGAACTTTGATTAAATAAAAAACAGCACCTCAGTGCTGCTTTTTATAATGTGTAATAATAGTATTATTTAACTCCGTGCATCAACTTTTTAAGAAGTGGACCAGAAGCAATAACCAGAACTCCGGCTACAATCGGAACGATCGTAAAGATCAAGAAGAATGTAGACATTGAGTACTGCTCTGTAATGTTTTCGATCTGCCCCCCTAGAACAGCTGCTAATTTGTTCCCGATTGCGATAGCAAGGTACCACATACCGAACATGAATGCGATCATTCTCGCTGGCACAAGCTTACTAACGTATGACAGTCCCACCGGCGAAAGACATAACTCTCCCAGCGTGTGGAACAAGTATGCCAATATCAGCCAGATCATACTCACCTTCATTCCTTCCACAAGTCCGTAAGACCCCATAGCAAGCAATCCAAATCCGATGGCCATGATGATCAACCCTAATCCGTACTTCATAGATGCTGAAGGATTGTATTTACTATCCCACCACTTCGAGAAGAATGATGCAAATGCAATAATAAAGAATGAATTCAAAATACTGAACCATGAAACTGTTATCATCACCCAGTCAGACTTGATCTCCGAGATCGATGCGAGCACGACACCATTATCTCTTTCAAGCTCTGCTCCTCTAGCTTTCGCTTCTTCCATTTTCTCGCCTTCAATATATCCGAATGAGGAACCTTCATTATCTACAGCAATCATGTGGATCTTATCTCCCACTTTGAAATCTTTGAATGGCTCACCAACAATCGTCGATTGATCAACGATCTCATTTTTTATCGTGGCCAAATCTGTACCCTCGGATATAGCCTTATATGAGAATACCAATTCACCCTCCTCATCGACTTTCTGCTTGTTCGTCTTATCGTCCATTACAGCGATCTTCTCCGCCTTGTAATTAACTTCATAAGCTGTAGTGTTGAAATCTCTATAAAGCATCCATCCTACGATTCCCCAAACGGCCGCAAAACAAACCACCAAAACAATGTTCGAAGAAGGGATCGTTTTACCTGTGCGCTTCGCCAACAAGTAAAGCACCCATGTAATGATTGCTAAAGGAACAATCGTCAATAACGCATTGATCACGTTGTAGATCATCGCACCGTTTCCGACTAATTCTCTTTGTACGCTGTCTCTTGCGAAAATAACCAATGAAGAAGCTCCCTGTTCGAAAGACATCCAGAAGAACACAGTAAAGAATGCGAAGATGATAAATGCAATCATGCGGTCACGCACTACTTTCGTGTACCTTGAAATACGCGTTCCAACAAGAATTAAGAACAATACCAATGCACCAATAATTGCAACATATTGACCTTGCATTCCTCCAATCTCAAACATCGAGAATAAGTCCATTCCAGCAATCTTCGACAACGGGTCATTGATCGCATATCCAATACCTATAACAGCGCAAATAGCTGTTAAGATCTTATCAGTTGCTGTAAATGGATTACGTTTTTCTTTCTCAGGTTTCGTTTCTTTCACCTCGTCAGTAAAATCAACAACTCCTCCATCAGGATCCATTGCTCCTTCTAACTCATAAGGAATATCCTCAGGATCTTTCGTTGGAATACCACCGATATCACCAAATAGAGGTTTTGCCAACCAGAACTGAAGTGTACCAAGTAACATGAAAACTCCGGCCAAACCAAATCCGTATGACCATCCTACTTTCTCAGCAAGGTATCCACACAAAAGCATTCCGAAGAAGGCTCCCGCATTTACCCCCATGTAGAAGATCGTATAGGCTCCATCCTTTTTCTCTGGAAGGTCCTTGTACATCTCGGATATAATCGAAGTCATGTTCGGTTTAAAGAATCCCGTACCTATCACCAATAATGCTAATCCCATGTAGAGCGACATTTCTGTCTCCAGTGCCATCGAAGCGTGCCCTAAAGTCATGATCAAGGCTCCTGCTACAACCGCCCAGCGATAGCCGATGAATTTATCAGCGATCATACCACCTGCAATCGGCGTTACGTACAATAACATCGCATAAGTACCAAACAAGGCACCCGCATTTTCTGCTGACCATTCCCATCCAGGATTATATCCAATGAGTGTCATTGTCAAGAAGTTCACAAGCAATACTCTCATTCCGTAGAAAGAGAATCGTTCCCACATCTCTGTAAAGAACAGAACAAATAGTCCCGCTGGGTGTCCTAATACTTTCGAATCAAAAAATTGGTTTTTTGTATTTTCCATCTTGTTAGTTAGTTCAATCTAATTATACTTCTTCAGCGAGTTCAAATCCTTCTGTTTCGTCAAAATTCTCACCTTCATGATCCTCAGCTCCATGCGTCAACTTTTTAAGTTTTTTCAGGAACAGAATGATCAATAATCCAAATACAAGCGTTAGTATGAATATGAATACGAAAATATTGAATTCTTGTTCACTTTGAACTTCTTCAATGATCAAAGTTCCGCTGTAGTCCTTTGCGTCACCTTTGTTCGCCTTGATCTTTTTAGCTTCCTGATCCTTCTCCACCGAGAATGTAGCATGCAATGGATTCTCTGAAGTTGCTTTGCGCTCCGAAAGCACCTCATTGATCTCTCTCACTTTATCAGCAGATGCTATTTTGAACAGGTCCATTACCGGTTTTCCTGTTGTCAACTCCTTGGCAACGAGATTACCACTTTCTAAATAGAACTGCGTCTTAAGTGAAATTGCTGCATCCTTAGCAACCAATGTATCTGCTCCATTATATCCAGTAAGGTCATCAGCAGTAGCTATCATTTCAATTTTAGTCGGCTCCGTTTGAGAAGCTTCACCGATCGAACCTGCAAGTTTGTTACCAAATCCTGTTGCTGCAAAATAAACTCCCATCATGATCGATGCATATTTCACAGGTGACAGTTTCGTGATAAATGAAAGTGCTGTTGGAGATGCACAAAGCTCTCCAATCGTGTGTAAAAGATATGCACCCGTCAACCACCAGAAGCTAGCTGATCCGTAAGCAACACTGCTCGCCTCTTGAGATGCTCCGGCCATTAATAAGAACCCAAGTCCCATGATGATCGTACCTACACCCATTTTAAGCAGTGTTGAGCTTTCTTTTCCCTTCAGCTTTCTATTTGCCCAGTACGCCGCAACTATAGTACCGAATACGATGATAAAGAAAGCATTAAACGATTGGAACCACGTTGCCGGCATTTCCCATCCAAAAACACTTCTATCGATCTTATCCTGTGCATAGATATTCAACAATCCTCCGGCCTGCTCAAATGCTCCCCAGAAAACAATGATGATCAAGAATGAGATCAAAAGAACTATAATCCTGTCCTTTTCAACTTTTGTAAGTGGTCTTTTTGCAGCAGCCTTCTCTTCTTCATTTTGAGAAGATCCAATGAAGTTTCCTACATGCTTTAGGTGCTTTTGTCCAGCAACATATACGATAAGACCTAGTGCCATTCCGATACCAGCCAAACCGAATCCATAGTGCCAACCAATAGTTTCCCCTACGTATCCAACGATCAACGCAGAAAGGAAAGCTCCGATGTTAATCCCGATGTAAAATATTGTAAATCCTTTATCTCTTCTAAGGTCTCCTTGCTTGTATAGTCCTCCTACCATTGTAGAGATGTTCGGCTTAAGCATTCCTACCCCTAGAATGATCAATCCCAAACCACTGTAAAATGCCCACATCTGCTCAATTGCCAAAATACTGTGTCCCGCAACGAGGATAATCCCTCCATAAAGCACTGATTTCTTTTGACCAATAAGTTTATCCGCAATGATCCCTCCTGGAATTGACATTACGTAAACAAGCATTGTATACCAACCGTATAGCTGAATGGCACTTGCATTTGTCCAACCAAGACCACCATCTTCAATCGTTGATGCCATGTAAAGCACGAGAAGGGCTCGCATCCCGTAGTAAGAGAAACGCTCCCACATTTCCGTGAAGAACAAAATAAACAGCCCCACCGGGTGTCCGAGAATCGTTGCTTGATTATCTAGATGTGACTCATTATCAATAGTGTTAGCAGCCATATGTTAGAACATTAATTTATTTCTGAAATAATGAATTGTGAAAGTAACAAAATTTTGACTTGTAGCGCCCTTGAAATAGCAAGATTATAACCGCGTTATTCGGAAAATTGTATTTAATACTTTAACAATTCGGAATAGTTTCGATAACAATTCGTTAAAACATCTGAGAACCATTATCTTTGCATCGAATTATAACTACTCCATGCTTAGAACGCAATTACTATTTATCGTTTTACTCGTGTTGAGCATCTCCTGCGAACGTACCGAAGGAGGTTCCACAGCTACAGGAACTGTAAAGAAAACAGCTGTTGACCCTCACTCCTACTCTAATTTTGCAGTAATCAACACTGAGCATCTACATCTTGATCTAGAGGTCAATTTTGAGAACAAAACAGTTTACGGGGTCGCAAGACACACCATGAACAACCCAAAAGATGCTGACACGGCAACGTTCGACATCAAATCACTGAATATTCAAAAAGTGACACTGGGAACCAATGACAATGAAGTTGAAACAAGCTATGAAATTGGTGAGAACCATCCGCTTAAAGGTCAGCCACTTCATGTCATGTTAAAACCTGGAACTAAGCAGGTGAACATATATTACCAAACAACTGAGAAAACAGAATCGATCGACTGGCTGCCAAAGGAGTTGACATTTGGGAAGAAGCATCCGTACATGTACACGCAAGGTCAGGCTATCTTGACACGATCATGGATACCGGTGCAGGATACGCCTCAAAATAGGATCACTTACAGTGCGAATGTAAAAGTTCCTAAAGAACTGATCGCGGTGATGTCTGCCAATAATCCGAAAGAGCGAAACGAAGAAGGTGTTTACTCTTTTGAAATGAAACAGGCTATTCCAGCATACCTCATTGCGCTTGCTGTTGGAGATATGAAATATACGTCGCTTGGAGAGAATAGCGGTGTTTATTCTGAACCGGAGCTAGCAGAGGCATGCGCCTACGAATTCGTGGATCTTCCAAAAATGATAAAAGCTGCAGAAAAGCTTTACGGGCCTTACAGATGGGATCAATATGATCTTCTGGTATTGCCTTATTCATTTCCTTTTGGAGGAATGGAAAATCC
>JBMSGX010000087.1:0-8844 GCA_049416285.1 Crocinitomicaceae bacterium
GGGCCGTTGTGGAAGAAGGTGGGGGAACGGCTCGGCTTGCTCGAACGAAGGATATTACGATTTGCGGTAAGACAGGTACAGCCCAAAACCCACATGGAAAAGATCACTCGATCTTTATCTCATTCGCACCGATGAATCAACCGAAGATCGCAGTTGCGGTATTTATAGAGAACGCAGGGTTTGGAGGAACATGGGCAGCGCCTATAGCAAGCTTGATGATCGAGAAATACCTGAAAGGGGAGATATCTGACCCGGCTAAGGAACAACGAATATTGGACGCTAACCTGCTCGACGACTAATGAGAAAGAGTGATTCGTTAGCGGGTAATTTTGACTGGGCACTATTCGCTGTTTACTGCATCCTCATTGTGATGGGAATCGCGACGGTGTACTCAACGGCATACAATGAAGAGCATCCGCATTTATTGGATATTTCACAGAAGTATGGGAAGCAGATCATGTGGGTTGGTATTTCGTTATTCCTTGGACTCCTCGTATTTCTGATCGATTCAGATATCTATCAGAAGTTCTCCATCCCCATATATTTGTTCACACTTTCCTTGCTGATCATAGTTCTCTTTATGCCAGCCGTCAACGGAGCTCATGCTTGGCTGGGTATTGGCTCTATGGGTATACAGCCCGCCGAATTTGCGAAGATCGGCACAGCTATATTACTTGCCAGGTTCTTGAGTACGCTCAACCTGAAACAGCAGAACATTCAAACGGTGCTCATAGCGAATGGGATCATACTCATTCCAATGGTATTGATCTTGTTGCAGCCGGATGCAGGAACCTTTGTTGTCTTTACATCCTTTCTCTTTGTAATGTACCGAGAGGGTGTAACGTATGACCCACTTGTACTCAAATTAGTTAATGCTTTTCCCGGTGTAAAATTCAAAGAAACATGGGTTGGTAGTCACTTTATCCCGATTCTGTTTGTTGTCATATTCTTAAGTGTTGCGACGTTGTTGATCAGTAACCAAACCATTGAATTGTCATTTCTTCCGGGAGTTGAAATTGCTGGAATTTATGGAATGTTCTTCTTCTTGTTTCTATTTATCCTGATCGGGTACTTGTTCATGAGAGCAATTTTCCCAAAAAGACAGCGAAGACGCGCGTTGATAATTTCTATAATCGCATTAGTGTTGGCGACAGTCCTTACGGGAACAGTCAATGTCGCATTTCAGAAATTAGCGAGTCACCAAAAGGATAGAATTGAGCTAGTACTTGGATTAAAGGAAGACCCGGACGGCGACGATTACAACAGGAACAGAGCAATGGCTGCAGTTGGGTCAGGTGGTTTTAGTGGAAAAGGATACCGCAAAGCATCAGTTTCAAGTGTGGAGAGTAATCACGTACCGGAAAGTGAAACGGACTTTATCTTTTGCCCATTTGCGGAAGAATGGGGTTTTCTAGGAAGCATTGTGCTGGTTGGGCTTTACCTATTTATGCTGCTTCGAATTGTGATAATTGCTGAACGTCAAAGGTCCACATTCAACCGAGTTTATGCATATGCTGTGGCTATGATACTTTTCTATCACTTCGCAATCAACATCGGAATGAATATTGAGTTTGCGCCGGTGATCGGTATTCCATTGCCGTTTTTCAGCTATGGAGGTTCGTCTATGATGTCCTTCTCCATCATGATGTTTATACTTCTGAAACTGGATAGTCAGCGAAAAGATGTACTCGGATAGCTGTTTAATAATTTGGTTATTTTTACGTAGTAATAAAGGATATGGCGAATAAAAAGGAAATAGTGGAGTTTTCTAAAAAATGGAAGAGGATCCTTTATGTATTGATCTGGCTGGGAGCATTGAGCCCTGTTTTTGCCATTACGTTGCTCATCATGTCTCAGAGTGAAGATGAGCTACCATCTATCGAAGTACTTGAGAATCCCCCTGAACTTCTTGCCTCTGTTGTTTTAGCGGATGACGGGCGAACTGAGTTAGGGAGATATTGGACCGTTAACAGGTCTAGTGTATCTTACAAAGACATTTCTCCTTATGTGATCGATGCACTAATATCAACTGAGGACGAGCGATTTCATGAGCATGCGGGCATTGATTTAAGAGCAATTCTTCGTGCCGCTGCAAATATGGGAGCTGCTGGAGGGGCTTCTACAATTACACAGCAGTTGGCAAAATTGCTTTTTACACTTCAGGAACGCGAGAAGATAGCGGAGCTTAGAGCTCAGGGTAAACCAGTTCCTCCACCCCCAAGTGGTAAAATCGGAAGACTGATGTCTCGTCTTGATGAAAAGGCGAAAGAAAATATTATCGCACTTAGACTGGAGGAACGTTATACCAAAGAAGAGATCATCACGATGTACCTCAACCAGTTTGATTATCTATACAACGCGGTAGGAATTAAAAATGCTGCTCGTGTATACTTCAATAAGAACGCATCGGAACTGAATAAATCGGAAGCAGCAATGCTTGTTGGAATGGTGAAGAACCCAACGCTTTACAATCCCTACACATACAAGATCAGAAACTATCGTTCGAAGATAGCTGGTTGGGAGGATAAACCGGAAAGCGAAGTTACTCCGAAAGAGATCAAAGAGCGAAGAGCTGCGGATAGTCTTCGTGCACACAGTAGAAGAAATCAGGCGTTATATCAGTGGTTGAAGAACAGCGATCGTGATAATCCTGCGTTGTCATCAAAGATCACCCGAGAAGAGTACGATAAGATCAAGAATGAAAACCTGCCGACAGATTATCAGGTTGTAGACCACAAAGAAGGTTTAGCGCCGTATTTCAGAGAATCATTGAGGGCTGATCTTAGTACACTTTTCAATGAGAAGAATGAGGATGGTTCTTATAAGTTGCACAAGGCAGATGGTTCGAAATACAACGTATATTCTGATGGGCTAAAGATCTACACAACTATCAATGCTGATCTGCAGCAATACGCTGAGTATGCTCTAAAGCGACATTTGAGAGAAGGTTTACAGAAGAAGTTTACGAAAAACAACCGACGTAATAGGAACTTCCCGTTCACAAATGATATCGATAAGGAAACAGTTGATCTTTTGATGAATTCTGGTCGTAAGCAAAGCGAACGCTACAGAAAAATGAAGGCAGGTGGAATCTCAAATGATAGGATCATTAAGAGCTTCAATGTTCCGACTCAAATGAAAGTATTCTCTTGGAATGGTGAGATCGATACGGTGATGACTCCAAACGACTCTATTCGTTACTACAAGAACCTACTCCGTGCTGGATTGATCTCGATAGAGCCAAGTACGGGATTTGTGAAAGCCTGGGTAGGAGGAACTGATTTTAAACACTTTGCTTTTGATCATGTGAAGCTCGGAAAACGACAAGTAGGCTCAACCATTAAACCTTTTGTATACGCAACTGCCATGCTTATGGGTAAGGTGAAGCCATGTACGAAATTTGTGGAAGGGACTTCATACTGTGTAGATGTTTTTGATGAAAACGGACAGCAGGCAAAACAGTGGTGTCCGGAAGGAGATATTAGAACTAAGGATGGAAGCGCTCCAACCGTATATTGGGGGCTTCGCAACTCGAACAACCCGGTGACGGTGGCCGTGATGTCTCAAATGGGAGGTTACTCTGGTCCAAAAACGATCTCAAAACTTCTGAAAGGGTTAGATATTGAATTGCGACCTGAAGATGAGGTGCCTTCCATGTGTTTGGGAATTATGGACTTGTCTTTATTTCAAATGGTGGGTGCGCAGGCAATGTTTGTAAATCAAGGGATGTACGTAAGACCTTCTACTGTATTAAGAATTGAAGATAGAAACGGAAACGTGATCTACAGTGCTGAGCCTTATGTGAAGGAGGTGTTGAGCTCAAATGTTGCCTATGAAACCCTTAAAATGATGAAGGGTGTGGTCACTGCTGGTACTGCTGTGAGATTGCTAAGCAGCAGATACGAATATGGAGGGTTCACGATGCCAATGGCCGGTAAAACGGGAACCACACAGAATAACTCCGATGGTTGGTATTTTGGCTTGACCCCGGATCTGGTAACAGGTGTTTGGGTTGGGGCAGAAGATAGAGCTGTTCACTTTAGATATACAGAAGATGGACAAGGAGCCAGAATGGCAATGCCGATCTTCGGTTATTACATGAATAAAGCTTACGCCAATAAGAAGTTGAATTTATCAACAGAAGATTTTCCGGAACCGGCTGGTTATGATCCATTGCAGTTTAGCTGTGACGGAGCAGCTACCGACACACCACCGGATATTGAATTACCTTTTTAGAATATGAATAAAGTTGTAAATAACGTAGAAGAAGCACTTCAAGGGCTTGAAGACAACATGACACTCATGTTGGGTGGATTTGGTCTTTGTGGGATCCCGGAGAACTCCATTGCACAAATGGTGAAAACAGGAGTGAAAGGACTTACTTGTATTTCGAACAATGCAGGGGTAGATGATTTTGGATTGGGACTATTGTTACAAAATCGCCAGATCAAAAAAATGATCAGCTCTTATGTAGGTGAAAACGATGAATTTGAACGCCAGATGCTTTCCGGTGAATTGGAGGTTGACCTGATTCCGCAAGGATCTTTGGCTGAGCGTTGTAGAGCAGGGGGAGCAGGAATCCCGGCATTTTTTACACCAGCTGGATTTGGAACTGAAGTAGCTGAAGGAAAAGAGGTGCGCATGTTCAATGGAAAACCGCACATTCTGGAAGAGGCATTAACGGCAGATTTTGCAATTGTGAAGGCGTGGAAAGGTGACACAGAAGGAAACCTGATCTTCAAAGGAACAGCGAGAAACTTCAATCCGATGATGGCAATGGCTGGGAAGATCACTGTGGCAGAAGTTGAAGAGCTTGTTCCGGCTGGAGAGTTGGATCCTAACTTCATTCATACTCCAGGGATTTTCGTTCAGCGTATCTTCAAGGGAGACAAATTTGAAAAACGAATTGAGCAGCGTACTGTTCGACCAAAACAATAAGACATGGCACTAGATAAAAATGGGATCGCGCAACGTATTGCGCAAGAGCTAAGAGACGGTTGGTACGTGAATCTAGGTATTGGAATTCCAACGTTGGTTGCGAACTACATTCCGGAAGGAATTGAAGTAGAGTTTCAGTCGGAAAATGGAATTTTAGGAATGGGTCCTTTCCCAATAGACGGTGAAGAGGATGCTGACCTTATCAACGCTGGTAAACAAACGATCACAGCCAGAAAAGGAGCTGTATTCTTCGATTCAGCTACGTCATTCGCAATGATTAGAGGACAGCACGTTCAACTAACAGTGCTTGGAGCAATGGAGGTTGCTCAGAACGGAGATATCGCCAACTGGAAGATTCCGGGCAAAATGGTGAAGGGAATGGGAGGAGCAATGGATTTAGTGGCTTCTGCTGATAATATCATCGTTGCAATGATGCACACGAACCGCGCTGGTGAATCGAAATTGTTGAAGTCATGTTCCCTTCCACTAACAGGAGTGCAATGTGTTAGTAAGATCGTTACAAACCTTGCGGTGATCGAGATAAGGGACAATAAATTCCATTTAGTGGAAAGAGCACCAGGGGTTTCTGTAGAAGAAATACAGGCAGCAACTGAAGGCGAATTGGTGATTCCGGATAATGTCCCTGAAATGAAATTATAATTGATTTGAAGCTCGGTTTTTCCGGGCTTTTTTATTCCTTATAGAAATTCATCTCCTCAACGTACTTGTACACTGGCTCGGTGAGCAGGTACCGCACATCATTTCCGTTCTTTATGGCTTGACGTATAAAGCTGGATGACACTTTCATAACAGGGACATCGTCACACATGGTAACATTGGGATGATCTCTGAATGTATTTGCTGTGTTTGATTTGATCTCCGATTCTTCGGCTTCTTCCTGAATGGTCATTACGCGTGGATAAACGTATAACTTGTAATTATCCAGGATCCATTCGTGGTTCTTCCATTTATGGAACGTTCTCAAGTTGTCCTCACCCATGATCAAGGCGAACTCATTTTCAGGATAATACTCCTTGAGGTGAGCTAATGTATTTGATGTATAACTCGGGATTGGAAGCTTGAATTCTATATCACTCGCTCGAAGATTTGAGTTTTCATAGATACCCTCACGCACTAAAGCGATACGGTGATAATCAGCAAGCAGTGTCTTTTTCTCTTTCAAAGGATTTTGCGGTGAAACGACCAACCATACCTGATCAAGATCAGTGTAATCTGCCATGTAATTGGCGATGATCAAGTGTCCTACATGAATAGGGTTGAAGGTCCCGAAGTATAATCCTACTTTCATTCCGCTGCTAAAAAGGTCTTAACAAGCATCTCAGCTTGATCACATGCTTTTTCCAGATCATCATTGATCAAGATCACATCGAACTGATCTGAGTAAGAGATTTCCTCACGCGCCTTCGCTAAACGCTGAGCGATCTTTTCTTCTGTCTCCGTGCTGCGTCCTCGTAGTCTTTTTTCCAGCTCATCTACAGAAGGAGGCTCCACGAAAACGGCTAATGCATTTTCACCAAAGATCTTCTTTAGGTTGAGTCCACCGATCACATCCACGTCAAATATAACAGCCTTACCATTTTTCCAAATGCGTTCAACTTCTGATTTCAGTGTACCATAGAAGTTATCCGTGTATACTTCTTCCCACTCCACGAACGCGTCTTCGTCGATCTTTTGTTTGAAGCCCTCTACACCAAGGAAATAATAGTCTTTGCCGTTTACTTCATTGGGGCGTGGTCCGCGACTGCATGCAGATACAGAGAACTCGAGGCCGATGTTCTGGTCTAATAAATGATGTACGATCGTTGTTTTACCTGCACCTGAAGGTGCTGAAAAAATGACGCACTTACCTTTTTCTGAAAAATCCATTAGAGGGTATTTAGTACCTGTTCTTTGATCTTTTCTAGGTTATCTTTCATTTGGATCACACGCTTCTGCATCTCTGCATGGTTACTTTTAGAACCGAGAGTATTGATCTCTCGCCCGATTTCTTGTGTTATGAAACCAAGTTTTTTCCCGGATGCTGCTTTTTGCATTGTCTGACGGAAATAGTCGAGGTGGTTTGCGAGACGCATTTTCTCCTCAGCGATGTCCAGTTTTTCTATGTAATAGATAAGTTCCTGCTCAAAGCGATTTTCATCGTAATTGGCAGATCCCATCAAGTCTTCTAATGATTTCTTGATGCGCTCTTTCACCGTTGTGATACGCTCTTCCTCAAATTTGGGGATTTCCTTCAATAGCTCATCGATTTCATCAATACGAGCGCTGAATTCTTGCTTCAATTCATCTCCCTCTTTTGAACGGAACTTATTGATCTCTGCACAAGCATTCTTAACAACGTCCATAGCCTGCTTCATCTCTTCTTCTGAGAGCTCACTGCTCGTCGTTGAATAGATCTCCGGCATACGAAGAAGTAACGATAGGTAATCGTTTGTTGTGTTACCTATGGCCTCATTCAATGACTTCAGCTGGTCGTGATACTGCTTTGCAAGCTCACTGTTAACTTTCACCGGCGACGATGTACCCACGTGCTCAATTGAAAGTGAAAAATCAACTTTCCCGCGCACCAATTCATCAGCGATCAGTTTTCTGATCTGCGGTTCAATTTGTTTGTATTCGTGTGAAATACGTGTGTTCAGATCAAGTGATTTACTATTCAGTGAACGGATCTCAACATTCACCTTTTTATCACCGATGATCTGTGTGGCTTTTCCAAAGCCTGTCATTGATTTAAGCATGCTTTATTGCTTGTTTAGTGGTCGCTCATTTTAGCTTTACGCTTCTCCAACTGAACGTCTAGCTGCTTGATCACCTGGTTTGTAGCTTTCTCAAAATTAGTGTCGTATTCATGAGCAAACAACTGAGGCCCTGGAGCGCTCAAACGGATCTCACACAGGTAATTCTCTTCATTGTTATGTTGTTCTTTCTTATAGAATACGTTAGCACCGATAACCCAGTCGTATTTTCTTCCAAGCTTATCAAGTTTTTCATTCGCGAATGCCTCCATTGATTCGCTGTGATCTAAGTCTACGAATTGAACTTCTACTTTCATGTTTTATTTAATTAAGTGTTGTTTTTGTAATAGTTTACTGACATACTTTCCAAGGATGTCAAATTCGAGGTTTACACGGTCTCCAAGTTTCAGCGTATGGAAATTTGTGTGCTCATGCGTGTAAGGAATGATGCATACAGAAAAACGCGTGTCTTCTGAATCTACAACCGTCAAGCTTGTTCCATTTATCGTTACAGATCCTTTCTCAACAGTCACGTCCTTACCATTATATTCAAAAGTATACTTCCAGCTTCCGTCTTGATCTTCGATACTGATGCATTCGGCGGTTGTGTCTACGTGACCTTGAACAATATGCCCATCAAGACGTCCGCCCATAGTCATGCAGCGTTCCAGATTAACCTTCGTTCCTTCTTTCCAGTCACCGAGATTCGTTTTGATCATCGTTTCCTGGATAGCGGTAACAGTGTATTGATCACCATCAATGCTCACAACAGTTAAGCAGCAACCATTGTGTGCTACGCTCTGATCTATTTTCAACTCATTCGTGAAAGAGCACGAAAGTGTAAAATGAACATTTTCATTTTCTTTTTCGATTTTCTCGACGATTCCAATATCCTCTACAATTCCTGTAAACATCCTTGCTGTAAAAGTACAAAGTTAGTTTTTCTTCACAGAACGAAGGAACAAAAGGGATGTCAGAAGCACACCGCCAAGATCAGCCACATTGAACCATGTTGGATGAGAGATCATGGTGAGTCTCAATGCTGTAATCATCAAGAACAATCCTCCAACAATGTAAAGGGAGAATAGAATTTCTTTCTCAATAACAAAAGCAACACACATGCCCGTAAACACTCCTACAATGTGAGCAATGA
>JBMSGX010000088.1:0-8786 GCA_049416285.1 Crocinitomicaceae bacterium
GTTGCATCCATACTAACGGAAACAGGATACAAAACAACGCGAAATGTTGATGAGGCAAACATCGTATTGATCAACACGTGTTCTATTCGTGAAAATGCCGAAACACGTGTACGAAACAGACTGACCGAATTTAAACGCAAAAAGACTGAAGATCCAGAATTCGTTGTTGGAATCCTTGGATGTATGGCCGAGCGGCTGAAAAAGTCTTTGCTTGAGGAAGAGAAGCTTGTCGATATAGTTGCCGGTCCGGATGCATATCGTGATCTTCCAAATCTCATTGAAGAAGTTGGAACCGGTCAGAAGGCCGTAAACGTTTTGCTTTCAAGAGACGAAACATACGCCGATATTACCCCTGTTCGAATGGATAAAGGAGGAGTAACTGCCTTTGTTACGATCACACGTGGATGCGATAATATGTGTTCCTTCTGCGTAGTTCCATTTACCAGGGGGCGTGAGCGTTCAAGAGACCCGCAAACGATCGTTAAAGAATGTACAGACCTATTCGATATGGGGTACAGAGAAGTTACGCTTCTCGGACAAAACGTAGACAGCTATCGATGGAATATGACTTCAAAGGGTGAGATCAAAGACGAGTCAAAACCGACCGTGAACTTTGCTCAATTGATGGAAATGGTTGCTCAGATCAATCCGGACTTGCGAATTCGATTCTCAACCTCTCATCCGAAGGATATGACGGATGACTTCCTTGAGGTAATGGCGAAATACGAAAATGTTTGCGAGTACATACACCTACCTGTTCAATCGGGTAATACGGAAGTGCTTAAACGTATGAACAGAGGTTATTCGAGAGAATGGTACCTGGATAGAATTGAGGCGATCAATCGTATCGTTCCCGACTGTGCGATATCGACAGATATCATCTCCGGTTTTTGCGATGAAACAGAGGAGGAGCACCAGGACACATTATCACTCATGGATGAAGTGAAATACGACTTTGCTTACATGTTCAAATACTCTGAGCGTCCGAAAACTCTGGCAGAAAGAAGATTCGAAGACAATGTACCTGAAGACGTTAAGACCAAGAGACTAACAGAGATCATCGACAAACAGATGAAACACTCTCTTGAATCTCACCAGAAACAAATTGGGAAGGTGAAGAAAGTACTTGTTGAGGGACCTTCGAAAAGATCTGATGAGCAATTCTGTGGTCGTGATGGAAGAAACTCGATGGTTGTTTTCCCGAAAGGTGATTTCAAGAAAGGTGAATACATCATGGTCAAGGTCAATGACTGTACTTCAGCCACACTTTTAGGTGAGGTTGTAGAAAAACTATAAGAATGAATATTCAACAAGTAAAACAGCGATTTGGTATCATCGGAAATGCTCCGTTGCTAAACCGCGCATTGGAAGTTGCTACTCAAGTGGCTCCAACAGACATCTCTGTTTTAGTAATGGGAGAAAGCGGTACCGGTAAGGAGATCATTCCGCAGGTAATACATCAGCTTAGCTCTAGAAAACATGGTGAATATATAGCCGTTAACTGCGGTGCAATTCCTGAGGGAACGATCGACTCAGAGTTATTTGGTCACGAAAAAGGAGCCTTTACGGGAGCCAGTGGCAGCAGAAAAGGATATTTCGAAGTTGCCGATGGAGGAACGATCTTTTTGGATGAAGTCGCAGAATTACCCATGCAGACACAAGTAAGATTGCTTCGTGTTCTTGAAACCGGGGAATTCATTAGAGTTGGATCATCAAAAGTAATCAAGACGAATGTTCGTGTTGTTGCAGCAACGAATGAGAACATGCAAAAAGCAATTGCAAACGGTAAGTTCCGTGAGGACCTATACTACCGTTTGAGCACTGTTCCGATAAACCTACCACCTCTCCGTCAGCGACAGGAGGATATTCATTTGATCTTCAGAAAATTTGCGAACGACTTCGGTGATAAATACAGAATGCCTTCAATCAGACTCACACCAGATGCTGTTAAATTTTTGGAAGGATACAATTGGCCAGGAAATATACGCCAGCTAAAAAATGTGGTTGAGCAGGTTTCAGTTATAGAAACAGAAAGAGACATAGACGCTTCAAAATTAACGAGCTACCTCCCTCCTGCCTCCGCATCAACACCGGCTGTGATAAATAAGGAAACTGAGGAGAACTTCTCGGAAAGAGAGCTCATGTATAAGTTCCTCTTTGACATGAAGAAGGATCTCACGGACCTTAAAAAATTGGTGGTAGAGCTTGTGCGTAAGGGAGGCGACATGGAGCTGGACGCAGACCAAGCCAATCTTGTACAGCGATTTTATAGTGATGTTAGCGACGCAGGCACACGTGCTCTGCCTCCAGCTCAGGTAGTACCGGAGACACCTGAAGTCAACATTCATCATCCGGACGAAGATTTTGAAGAACACGAGGAAGTAGAGGAATCACTATCACTCGAAGACCGTGAAAAAGAACTGATCATAAAAGCCCTGAGTAAGCACAATGGCAAAAGAAAATATGCTGCCGCTGAACTAGGAATCAGTGAACGTACGTTATATCGTAAGATCAAAGAATATAACTTAACGACGTGAAACTTTTCAACTTCATAGCGCTATCGATTTTATTAACCGGCTGCTGGCCCACGAGCGTTTCGTTTAGAGACAACTCAATGCCACCGGAGTGGAAAAATTTTTTCCTGATCACATTGGACAATGAGGCGCCAAACACACCCCTGAGTTATCCTGCAAATCTTTCTGAACAACTTAAGGATGGTGTCCAAAATAATACGCGACTTTTACTAGCAAACAACCAGGATTCGTCACAAGTAATCATCTCGGGGGTTGTAGCGCAATACTCGGTAGACCCTGTTGCCATTCAAGATGGTGATGTCGCCGCTCAGAATAGACTCACTGTTCGTGTTAATTTTCAAATTGACATAACTGCTCCGGAAATTGATCAAAAGACGCTGACGGCTACTCGATTTGTTGATTATGATGCAAGTACTGATCTTGGAATTGTTGAGACAGAACTTTTGAATACAGTGAATGAGCAAATCGTTCAAGATTTGATAAATAAACTCCTTTCCAACTGGTAATGATCTCTGTGAAGGAAATAGACCAGTTAATCAAGCAGCCTCAGCAGGTTTCCGAATCTCAGCTGAGTGATCTGAAGACTCTCTCAGAGAAATACCCATACAGTCAGGTATTTTCGATCCTTTACTTGAAAGGGTTAAAGAATAAAGGCGACTTTCATTTCGACGATGAGCTGACAAAACACTCTTACCGCATTACGGACCGCGTACAGCTTTACAACCTGATAGAAGGAACTGAATTCATTTCTGAACCTGTATTGCAAATAATTGCTGAACAAGTTGAAGAGAAAAAGGAGATCGTTCAAGATGATGCTCCGGTTATAGAACTTGAGGTTCAACAGGATCTTTCAGTGGATAGTAACACCATCAACATAGATACAGCTGAAGAGAAAAAAGAAACTATTGAAGAGGAAAAGCTTGACATTACTGACGCTGTTGATAAGAACATACTTCATCACGCCCTTACTGCTAGTTATCAACTAGATGAATTAACTGAAGCCGAAGAAGAAGAACTAGTACAAAGACAGTTAGAAGGTGATAAAGAAGAAGTAGATACTCCTGTTGAACCCATTACGGAAGATAAGCCAGTTGAATCCGGTGATTCTACTCATTCGTTCACGGCATGGCTGAAAGCTAACAACAACTATGAGGAAGACGACGACAAGGACCGTGAACACATCAAGAAGATCGTCACCAATTTCGAAAATTTCGATCCATCAGATGACCTTTTTGGGGAGGTAGAAAAACCTAAAGCAGAGTTCTTCTCTCCTGCTAAAAAAGCCAAAGAAAGTCTTAATGATTCATCTGTCCCGGTGAGTGAGACACTTGCGAAGATCTATGCGCTTCAAGGCAATTATCCAAAAGCGATTGAAGCTTATGAGCAATTAAGTTTGATAAATCCGGAAAAAAAGATTTTCTTTGCAGACCGAATTAAGGAGCTTAAGAAAAAAATACATTCAAAATAATTATGGAAACAATCATTACAGCTGTAATCCTATTGGCAAGTGTCCTTTTGATATTTGTAGTATTCATCCAGAACCCGAAGGGGGGTGGATTGAGCAGTGACTTTGGTGCTGCGCAGCAAATTGGTGGTGTTAAGAAAACGAACGATTTCATAGATAAAGCAACTTGGTCTTTAGCAGGAATCGTTGCAGCATTGAGTATTATCCTAACGATCAGAATGAAATCAGCTGAACCTGTACAGGAGCAGCCTGCTGAGGAACCTGCAACTGAGCAGCCAGCAGAATAAGATCTATAATTGATCCAATAAAAATGTCAGTATGTCAGTGCATGCTGACATTTTTTTTGCCTTTCAGAAAAATTGTCTCAAAAATCTCAATGGCACAAATTTCGATTGAGGGCATTCGAAAATTGTTTAATTAAAACCGAAATATATGTCAACTACATTCAAACCTTTAGCAGACAGAGTTCTAGTAGAACCTGCACCTGCAGAACAAACGACTGCGAGCGGAATTATCATTCCTGACTCAGCAAAAGAAAAACCTCTTCAGGGAAAGATCATAGCTGTTGGTGGTGGAAAAAAGGATGAGCCAATGACGGTGAAAGTTGGAGATGAAGTGCTTTACGGACAGTACTCTGGAACTGAGATCAAACTGGACGGGAACACATACCTTATCATGAGAGAAGCAGATATTTACGGGATTCTTTAATCACATTAAATCTAAAGCAAAATGGCAAAAGAAATAAACTTCGATGTAGAAGCAAGAGACAAACTGAAAGCTGGTGTTGATGCACTGGCAAATGCGGTAAAAGTAACGTTAGGACCAAAAGGAAGAAACGTTGTTATCGGTAAAAAATTCGGTGCACCACACGTTACCAAGGATGGTGTATCTGTTGCTAAAGAGGTTGAGCTGAAAGACCCGGTTGAAAACATGGGAGCTCAGATGGTAAAAGAAGTAGCCTCGAAAACTGCAGACATCGCAGGAGACGGGACTACTACGGCTACAGTTCTTGCGCAGGCAATTATCAGCGCCGGGCTGAAAAACGTTGCCGCAGGGGCAAACCCAATGGATCTAAAAAGAGGTATCGACAAGGCTGTAGAGTCTATCGTTGTTGAATTAAGAAAGATATCAAAGGAGGTAGGGTCAGATAATGACAAGATCAAGCAGATCGCTACAATCTCGGCAAACAACGATGAAACTATCGGTTCATTGATCGCAGAGGCGATGAAGGTTGTGGGTAACGATGGAGTGATCACAGTTGAGGAAGCAAAAGGTACAGAGACAGAGGTTAGAACTGTTGAAGGGATGCAATTCGACAGAGGATACCTTTCTCCTTACTTCGTTACAGATACGGAGAAGATGATCACGGAGATGGACAACCCAATGATCTTGCTATACGACAAGAAAATTTCTAATATGAAGGAGTTGTTGCCTGTTCTTGAGCCAGTTGCTCAGTCAGGAAAACCGCTTTTGATCATTGCTGAAGATGTAGACGGAGAAGCGCTTGCTACATTGGTAGTAAACAGAATTCGCGGATCACTGAAAATTGCCGCTGTTAAGGCACCTGGATTCGGTGACAGAAGAAAAGCAATGTTGGAGGATATCGCAATCCTTACAGGTGGACAAGTAATCTCGGAAGAGAGAGGATTAACTCTTGAAAACGCTACTTTGGACATGCTTGGAACTGCAGAGAAAGTTGAGATCGATAAAGACAACACAACGATCGTTAACGGATCTGGAAATTCAGATGATATCAAAGCTCGTGTTGGACAGATCAAAGCACAGATCGAAACTTCAACCTCTGACTATGACAAAGAAAAGCTTCAGGAGCGTTTAGCGAAGCTTGCAGGAGGTGTTGCCGTTCTTTATGTTGGGGCTCCAACTGAGGTTGAAATGAAAGAGAAAAAAGACCGTGTTGATGATGCACTTGCTGCAACAAGAGCGGCTGTTCAGGAAGGAATTGTTCCTGGGGGAGGTGTTGCATTGATCCGTGCACTAGATGCGATCGAAACGCTTGAGGGAGAGAACGACGATGAATCAACAGGAATAGCAATTGTTCGCAGAGCAGTTGAAGAGCCTTTACGTCAGATCATCTCAAACGCGGGTGGCGAAGGAGCTGTGATCGTTCAGAAAGTGAAAGAAGGAAAGGATGACTTCGGATACAACGCACGCACAGAGACATTCGACAATCTTTACAAAGCTGGCGTGATCGATCCAACAAAGGTAACACGTATCGCTATTGAGAATGCAGCTTCTATTGCATCAATGCTGCTCACAACAGAGTGTGTTATCGTTGATGAGCCGGAAGACGAATCACCAATGGCAGGAGGAATGCCTGGAGGAATGCCAGGAATGATGTAAATTAGCATCACAAGAGCGCAACTCATGTTGCGTTCTTTAACGTTACTGTTTTCCCGAGTTGTTTCGGATAGGCAGTGCGACAATATAAATAAAAGCCCTCTTAGGAGGGCTTTTTCATTATCCTTTAGTCATCTCTTCTCCGCACTGATTGCAGTAAACTGAACCAAATGGATTATTGTGTCCACAATGATCGCACAAATTATCCTCTGATTCATCCTTATATCGTGACATCTCCACTGTAATAAGGCCAGTAGGCACTGCAATAATCGCATAACCTGTAATCATCATCAACGATGCTAGTAATTTTCCTAATACGGTGGCCGGAGTTATATCTCCATATCCCACGGTAGTCGTTGTTGTTATTGCCCAATAGATACTCGCAGGAATACTGTCGAAACCGTTCTGTCCTCCCTCTATTACATACATTACCGTACCCGTTAAGATCATCAGCATGACCACGAAAAACAGGAACACCATGATCTTGTAATAGCTTGCCTTCAAAGAATGTGCAAGAGCCTGCGATTCAGACGTAAAACGACTCAATTTTAGAATCCTGAAAATCCTCAATAACCTGAAGGCACGCACCACTCTAAATGAAGCATAGCCGGAGACTAATGGCGTAATAAATGTTGGTATGATCGAGATCAGATCGATGATTCCCCACCAGCTTGTAATGTACTTAAGAGGTTTGGGAGATATAATAATTCTTAATATATACTCAATCGAGAAAAGTATAGTGAATCCCCATTCCAGATAAAAAAGCTCATCGCCATATGCATCTCTCCATTCAGGCACGCTTTCAACTAATACGATCATCACTGAAAGCAGGATCATAACCAAAAGGATCAGGTCAAAGTTCCTTCCCGCTTTAGTGGTTGTTCCAAATATGATCTCATGCAATTTCGCGCGCATATTGTAAATATAGAAAACTCCGGAACAACAGTTTGCTCAATAACAACCTATAAATATTCATTGAAGGCGTAAACTAGACTACCTTTTCGATCCAGACGTTGTATCTAAAACAAAAACATGCGGTACTTTTTATTTATTCTAATACTTCTTCCCCTTTCTTTATTCGCGCAACAGCGCATCGGTTTTGACATTAACACTCATCTTCGAAATTTCAATTATTCACTGCATTACCAAAAAGTGATAAAAGGACCTTTGTTATTTTCAGTTGGAATCTTTGCAGGAAAGTACGATGAAGGCAGTAACATGAACGATACTGCTTTGGTATACGGAGGGTTCAACACTGGCATTGCCTACCCACAACTTCCCAAGTCCATAACAAATCCTGAAGGAACATTTTTACTCGGATCTACAGCTTCTATCGGACACGGATTAGGTGTGTCATTTGGCGTTGGACTTTTCAAGGAGTTTAAAAATTATCATGGAATTCGATTCAACTTGAATCAAAGAGTTGGATGGATGCGAAGTGATGTGCGCAGCTCTTATTATAGGCCTTTAAAATTTCGATATCTACACGCGTATCAAAACATCTGGCACGGGGTGGGTGCTACTACTTTAGAGCTTTATCATACTTACCGATTCTCCGGGAGGCATACTTTCTACTGGGGATTCAAAATGCCTTATCATTATACACTCGACAAGGGTAGATTTAATCCACAAAAGAACACAGAGGTCTTCCACCAGTTCACGATGGACTTGAGCCTAGGAATGACTTATGCCATTGGGAAATGTGACTAATAAAAAAGGGGAAGATCCCTCTTCCCCTTTTTCAAATTATTCAAACAGATCTTAATATCTGTAGTGTTCTGGTTTGAACGGTCCTTCAACCGTAACTCCGATATAATCAGCCTGATCTTTACGAAGCTCCGTCAACTCAACGCCGATCTTGGCAAGGTGAAGCGCTGCTACCTTCTCATCAAGGTGCTTAGGAAGCATATAAACTTCATTTTTGTAGGCTCCTGAGTTTGTCCAAAGCTCGATCTGTGCTAGCGTCTGGTTTGTAAATGAGTTAGACATTACAAATGATGGGTGACCTGTAGCACATCCAAGGTTTACTAAACGTCCTTCAGCAAGAACGATGATATCATTTCCATTGATCGTGTACATATCAACCTGTGGCTTGATCTCGATCTTCGTAGACCCGTAGTTTTTATTTAACCACGCCATATCGATCTCATTATCGAAGTGACCAATATTACATACGATCGTCTTATCCTTCATTGCCTCAAAATGATGTCCTTGAACGATGTCTTTGTTACCTGTCGTGGTACAAACGATATCCACTTTATCGATAACTGACTCAAGACGCTTAACTTCGAATCCATCCATTGCTGCTTGAAGCGCACAGATCGGGTCGATCTCTGTTACAATAACACGTGCACCCGCACCTCTCAATGAAGCTGCAGATCCTTTACCAACATCTCCGTATCCACAAACAACAGCCACTTTACCAGCCA